>DASUKT010000063.1:0-6136 GCA_036278575.1 Pseudolabrys sp.
GACGCGCCCGGCAGCGCCAGCCCGAGCGCCTCGGTAATCGCCATCATCGTCGCCGCCGTTCCCATCACCATGCAGGTGCCGAACGAACGCGCGATGCCGTTCTCCATCTCGCTCCAGTCGTCGTCGGTGATGTTGCCGGCGCGCTTCTCGGTCCAGTATTTCCACACGTCCGAGCCGGAGCCGAGATAGCCGCCGCGCCAGTTACCGCGCAGCATCGGACCTGCCGGAATGTAGATCGCCGGCAATCCCATGCTGATCGCGCCCATCACAAGGCCGGGCGTTGTCTTGTCGCAGCCGCCCATCAGGATGGCGCCGTCGATCGGATGGCTGCGCAGCAGCTCTTCCGTCTCCATCGCCAGCAGATTGCGATAGAGCATGGCGGAAGGCTTGACGAAAGTTTCCGAGAGCGACAGCGCCGGCAACTCAATCGGGAAACCGCCGGCCTGCAACACGCCGCGCTTCACGTTGTCCGCGCGCAGGCGCAGATGCGCATGGCACGGATTGATCTCGCTCCACGTATTGATGATGCCGATGACCGGCTTGCCGCTCCAGTCGTCGGCATCGTAGCCGATCTGGCGCATGCGCGAGCGATGGCCGAACGAACGCAAATCGCTCGCGCCCAGCCAGCGATGGCTGCGCAGTGCTTCGGGACGCTTGCGGCTGATCATGAGCGAAGCGGAGATACCGTCGTTCTCTTAGTTGATCGAAAGATTGGCCGCGCGCACGACCTTGCCCCATTTCTCGGTCTCGCCGGCAAGGAATTTGCCGAACTGGTCCGGCGTATCGACCATCGGGCTGCCGCCGAGCTTCTTGATCGATCCCAGAACTTTCGGATCCTTCAATCCTTCGTTGACGGCCTTGTTGAGCTTGTCGATGGCCTCCTTCGGCGTGCCTTTCGGCGCCACCAGCCCGAAGAACGCGCTCGCCTCATAACCGGGCACGGTCTCGGCCACGGTCGGCACATCGGGCAGTTCCGGTGCGCGCGTTGTCGTGGTCACTGCGAGCGCGCGCAGCTTCCCGGCTTTGATGTGGCCGATCGACGAGGGCAGATTGTCGAACATCACCTGGCATTGCCCCGCGAGCAGATCGATCAGCGCGGGCGCCGAACCTTTATATGGCACGTGCAGCATCTTCACGCCCGTCATGCCCATGAACAGCATGCCGGAAAGATGGATCGAGGTGCCGTTGCCCGACGACGCCATGTTGATCTTGCCCGGATTCTTTTTCGCGTAAGCGATGAACTCGGCGACCGTTTTCACCGGCACCGACGGATTGACCTCCATCACGTTCGGAATGCGCATGATGCCGGCAACCGGCGTGCTGTCGTTCAGGAAATTGAACGTGAGATGCTTGTAGAGCGTGGCATTGATCGTGTTCGCAGGGTTCGCAAGAAACAGCGTGTAACCGTCCGGCTTCGCCTTCAGCGCCACGTCGGTGCCCAGATTGTTGCCCGCGCCGGGGCGGTTTTCGACGATGAACTGCTGGCCAAGCTTCTGGCTGAGCCACTGCCCGATCAGGCGCGCTGAAATGTCGGTCGAGCCGCCGGGCGGATAGCTGACGATGATCTTCACGGGCCGCGTCGGATAGTCGGCCGCCTGTGCCCCGGCCGCCGCAACCACAAGGCCGATGCAGCCCAGCAGCAGCCGGGATAGAAAGCGGATATTGACGCGCATGAGCGTGCCTCCCCCATTCGGCCGGTGCATTCCCGGCGCATGTTTTTCGGACGGCAACGTTACGCGGCGGCAATGCCCCCGCACAAGGGTTTTACGCCTCGTTTCGATGGGCTTGCCGATCTCGTTGCGAGGAGCCGTCTAGCGATCCGGCCGCGAGAACTTCAACACGCGTCCGCCCGCCGGCGGCGTCTGCATGGCTTCGACGATGACCTCTGCCAGATCTTGCTCGTGGAAAGGCTTGTTCAGCCGCGGCAGCATGGAGGCGATGCCGTCCGGCAGATCGGCGTAACCGGTCGCCAGGACAACCGGCATTTCCGGCCACTCGTTCCTGATCGCCTCGGCAAGCTCGATCCCGGTCATTTGCGGCATGGCCTGATCGGTAATCACAAGGTCCACCTTGCTTTCCCGACGCAGGATGTCGAGCGCTTCCCGCCCCGAGTAGGCCTCGAAGACCTTGTGGCCAAGCTCTTCCAGCATCGCGGCCGTGTTCATCAGCACGAGACTGTCATCGTCCACCGCAAGGATCACATAGGGTCGGTCGGCCACGCTCAGCATCCGTCCTGCGCTCTCATCGCCCCGTTGCGCCGGTTCCTCGTCGACCGCCGGAAACCAAAGTTCGATCGTCGTACCTTCGCCCTTCCGGCTTTTCACCACAAGCGTGCCGCCCGATTGTGTCGTAAGTCCGTGCACCATCGACAGGCCCAATCCGGTGCCCTTGCCGATGCCTTTGGTGGTGAAGAACGGCTCGGTCGCGCGCGCCACCGTGTCGGGGTCCATCCCTTCCCCGTTATCCGCCATGGACAGAACGACGTAGCGGCCCGGCTTTAACGCCGCGGCGGGCCCTGGCGCAATTTCGGCCTCGTGCGCGGAAATCGTGATGCGGCCGCCCTTCGGCATCGCGTCACGCGCATTGACGGCGAGATTGAGCAGCGCCATTTCCAGTTGGTTCGGATCCGTGCGCGCCGACAGCAACGTCATCGGAAAGCGCCGGTCGACCATCACCAAAGGGCCGACCGATTGTTGCAACAGCATTTGCATGTCACCGACGATCCGGCGCACGTCCACGGCCTCAAGCTGGATTTCCTGGCGCCGCGCGAAGGACAGCATGCGGTGCGTCAACGTCGCGCCGCGCTCGGCGCCCTGGATCGCGTTGTTGAGCAGTGCCGTGATCTTCGGGTCGGCCGGCACCCGCTTGCGCAGCAGTTCAAGGCTGCCGAGCACCGCCGTCAGCAAATTGTTGAAGTCGTGCGCAATGCCGCCGGTCAGCTGCCCGATCGCGTCCATCTTCTGCGATTGAACCAGCAACTCACGAGCGCGATCGAGCTCGCGCTCCGCCTGCTTGCGTTCGCCGATGTCGCGCGTGACTTTCGCAAACCCAATGAGATCGCCGCCTGCATCGCGGATCGCATCGATAATGACATGCGCCCAGAATCGCGTGCCGTCTTTACGCAGACGGATTCCTTCCTTTTCAACGCGTCCTTCGCGCGCAGCAATCTCGAGATTGCGTTTGGGCTCGCCGTTCCCGCGATCCTCCGGCGTGTAAAAGCGCGAGTAGTGCTCGCCGATGATGTCCTCCGACCGATAGCCTTTGATCTTCTGCGCACCCGCGTTCCAGCTTATGACGTGGCCGCCCGGATCGAGCATGAAGATCGCGTAGTCGGTGACGCCCTGCACCAGGAGCTGGAACTGCTCCTCGCTTTTTCGAAGGTTTTCTTGCCCCGCTTTGCGCTCGGAGAGGTCGCGCGTGACTTTCGCAAAACCGATCAGGGTGCCGGACGGATCGCGGATGGGATCGATAATGACGTTCGCCCAGAAACGCATCCCGTCCTTGCGAACGCGCCAACCTTCGCTTTCGAAGCGCCCTTCCTCGGCTGCGGTTGCCAGCGCGCGTTGCGGCAAGTTCAGAGCGCGGTCTTCGTCCGTATAAAAGCGTGAAAAATGCTGGCCGATGATTTCCTCGGCCGCGTACCCTTTGCAGCGCTCGGCCCCCGAATTCCAGCTCGACACGATGCCTTTGGCATCGAGCATGCAGATCGCGTAGTCGGTGATCGCATCCAACAACAAGCGATACCGCGCGTCGTCGCTCCGCCGCGAACCATACTCAACTGACATCAGGTAACCCCCGAGGCCGCACCCAAACTTAGCCTCAACCGGGTAAAATTCCACAGGATTGACGATGTTCCGCATTAGCGATCTTTTTTGACGCATGATCGCAATCGCCCCTCGTGGGGCGAAGCTGCTCTGCCCACGCGGCGTGCACAATTTGGCTGGAACTTTGGTAGAAATGGTCGGAGTGGCAGGATTTGAACCTGCGACCCCCTCGTCCCGAACGAGGTGCGCTACCAGACTGCGCTACACTCCGACTGGTGGGCGGCCTTATAACCCCGGCTGTGCTGGAGCCGCAAGTTTTGAGGTTTTAGAAGAAAATTGATGACTGCCGAACCGGGAACACGGGTATTAAAGCCGGATGCCGCAGGGATCGCGGCGGCCGTGCGCTGCGTTGCCGCCGGCGGCCTCGCGGCGTTTCCGACCGAGACGGTCTACGGGCTCGGCGCCGATGCAGGCAATGGCGAGGCGATCGCCCGCCTTTACGCCGCCAAGGGCCGCCCGCGGTTCAATCCCCTCATCTCGCATGTCGCCGATCTCGGCCAAGCGCAGAGGCTGGGAAAGTTCAACGAGGCGGCCCAAAAGCTCGCCGCCGCCTTCTGGCCCGGCCCATTGACCCTCGTCGTGCCAAAGAGCGCGGACTGCGCCGTGGCCGATCTGGCGCTTGCCGGGCTCGATACCATCGCGCTGCGGATGCCGGCGCATCCGGTCGCCCGCGCTTTGCTCGCCGAATTTGGCAAGCCGATCGTCGCGCCCTCCGCCAACCGATCCGGTCATGTCTCCCCGACCTGCGCCGCGCATGTGGTGGCGGACCTGCGTGGCCGCATCGATCTGGTGATCGACGGCGGCCCCTGCCCCGTCGGCATCGAGTCGACCATCGTCGCCGTTATCGACGAACCGACGCTGCTGCGTCCGGGCGGCGTGCCGCGCGCGCAAATCGAGCGCGTTCTCGGCCGCGCGCTTGCCGATGCCCCGATGGCCGATGACAAACCGCTCGCGCCCGGGATGCTTGCGTCGCATTACGCGCCGAAAGCCAGACTGCGGCTGAACGCGGAACTACTTCACGAGGATGAAGCCTTGCTTGCCTTCGGGCAGCCGCTCGCATTCAAGGACGGGCAGTCGGTGCGAAACCTGTCGCCGCGCGGCGACCTGGTCGAGGCCGCAACGAATCTGTTTTCACATCTGCGCGTGCTCGATGCTTCGGGAGTGAGCACAATTGCTGTGATGAAGGTCCCGAATGAAGGCCTCGGCGAAGCCATCAACGATCGCCTGATGCGCGCCGCGGCGCCAAAATCCTGAGTAGAGAGACTTGCAATGAACCTTCACGCCAAGCTGCAAAATGTCCCCGCGCTGTCGCCCGACCTGCTCGCGCGTTTCATTGCCATTGTCGGCGAGCGATACGCGATCACCGATCCGCGCGATCAGGAAAGCTACCTGGTGGAAATGCGCGGCATCTATCATGGGCGCACGCCCGCCGTGCTGCGCGCCGGCTCGGTGGCGGAAGTCTCGGCGATCCTCAAGCTCGCCAACGAGACAAAAACGGCGATCGTTCCCCAAGGGGGAAACACAGGACTTGCCGGCGGACAGATTTCGCACAATGGCGAGGTGGTGCTGTCGTTGACGCGGCTCGACAAGATTCGCGAAGTCGATCCGGTTTCCAACACGATGACCTGCGAAGCGGGCGTGACGCTTCAACGGGCGCGCGAAGCGGCCGCTGAAGCCGACCGGCTCTATCCGCAATTGCTTCCATCGGAAGGCACCTGCACCATCGGCGGCAATCTTTCCACCAACGCCGGCGGCATCGCGGCCATCGCGCACGGCGTCGCGCGTTCGCACGCGCTTGGTCTCGAGGTCGTGCTCGCAGACGGCCGCGTGCTCAACAACCTCAACAAGCTCAAGAAAGACAACACCGGCTACGACCTGAAGAATCTGTTCATCGGCGCCGAAGGGACGCTGGGCATCATCACCGCTGCCGTGCTGCGTCTTGTACCGCGTCCGCGCTCGGTCGAGACCGCCTATGCGGCTGTGCCGGGGCCAAAAGCAGCGATCGACCTGCTCAAGCTGGCGGAGGAACGCACCGGCGGAAACGTGACGAGCTTCGAGATCATGGGCCGGCTCGGCATCGATGCCGTGCTCAAGCACGTGGCGGGTACGCGCGATCCGCTCTCCCAGCCTTACGAATGGTATGCGCTCATCGAGCTCTCGTCGCAGGAAACCGAAGGCCTGCGCACCACGATGGAAGAGTTGCTCGCGGCGGGAATGGAAAAAGGCCTCGTCATCGATGCGACGATCGCCGGCAGCCTCGAGCAGCGCAAGGCGTTCTGGCAAATCCGCGAGCTGTTCGGCGAGGTGCAGCG
>DASUKT010000064.1:0-6501 GCA_036278575.1 Pseudolabrys sp.
CCGGCGATCCGCTACTCCTCCGGCGCCTGCTCGATCGGATCGTAGCGTTTCGAATCGAAGCCGAGCAGGTTCCATGACTGCTTCATATGATCGGGCAACGGCGCGGTGACATCGATCGTTCCGCCGCGCGGATGCGGAACCGCGATCCGCCGCGCCAGCAGATGCAGCTTGTTCTGCATGCCGCCCGGTAATTGCCAGTTCTCCTTGTTGAAATATTTCGGATCGCCGACGATCGGATTGCCGTTGTGCGCCATGTGCGCGCGCAGTTGATGTGTGCGGCCCGTCACGGGCTTGAGCGAAATCCAGGCGAGTTGCTGCGCCGCCGTCTCGACGACGGCGTAGTAGGTCACCGCGTGCACGGCATCCTTCTCGCCGTGTTTGGCGATGCGCATGTAGGAATCTTCCTCGACTTCCTGCTTCGCGAGGAAAGTCGAGATGCGGCCCTGCTTCGGCTTCGGTACGCCCACGACAAGCGCCCAATAAATCTTGCGTGCCGCGCGCGTGCGGAAAGTCTTTGCGAGCGCCGAGGCGGCAAAGCGTGTTTTGGCGACCAGCAGACAGCCGGCCGTGTCCTTGTCGAGCCGGTGCACGAGCCGCGGCCGCTGTCCGTCCGGACCGGGCCCGCGTAACGCTTCGAGCAGGCCATCGATGTGCCGCACCGTGCCGGAGCCGCCCTGCACCGCAAGGCCCATCGGCTTGTTCAACACCAGCACGTCGGCATCTTCGTAAAGCGTGATCGACTTGAGGAAGGCGCGATCCTTTTGCGCTTGCGGTGCGTCATCGCGCGGGCGCGGCGGTGCAAGCTTGAGCGGTGGAATGCGCACCGCCTGCCCGGCTTCGAGCCGCGCTTTCGGCTCGGTGCGTTTGCCGTTCACGCGCACCTCGCCTTTGCGGATGATGCGCTGGATATGGCTGAACGAAAGACCGGGAAACCGCGCCTCGAAAAAACGGTCGACACGCCTGCCGGATTCGTCGGGCGTCACGGCGACTGTTTGCACGCCGGCGGAAAATTGCGCTGCTTCACCCTCTCCCCGCGAAGCGGCGGGGAGGGTCGGCGGCGGAGCCGCCGGGGTGGGAGGTCTTCTCTGCGAAGCAAAACGCCCCCCATCCCCTCCCCGCCACCTCGCTTCGCTCCGTGTGGGGAGGGGAGATCGCGCGGCACGCTTACCGCGAAACTGCCTCGGGCCGGCCTGCTGCCGCCCGCCGCCGGGTTGACGGGGGCCGTTGTGTCCACGAGTCATGAAAATGCGTTTTTCCTTAAAGGCGCCGATTCCGCGCGGTGTGGAACACTGCCAGTATTCTCACGCCATCGGACTGCGGCAGATGCACAACAACGTATGGCAACCCCGGCACAGAAAGAATCCGCGTTCCGTTTGGTGCCGGTCGTCCGGAATAGGGAAATCCCTCGAGCCTTCCGATTGCGGCGCGAATCCTTCCGATCGTTCTGTCAGCCGCGGCTGGATCACGTTGAGAAATGTAGTCGTAAATTGCCTGGATGTGCCGAAGCGCACGCCGCGAATAAATCAACCTCATTTCTTCAATTGCGCGAAAAATGCCTCGACTTCTTCATCCGTCGCATAGTCGTTTTCTTTCAATGAAAGTTCAACTTCGGCAATTTGCTCTGGCGTCAAGTTGGCTTCCTCGTCCCCTGCATCGAGGAACTTCCACAGCATTGCAGCAGCCGCTTCCTGTTGCGCATCGGGAAGCTCCTTAAGCAGCGTGACGGCGTCATTGAGGCGCTTGTTCATGGCTTGCTCCGCACCACGGTAATATACGTTCACGTCCATGCCGTTCCAAGGTCGTCAGCCGCCCCGCTCCTTGCGCAGCTTGGCCCAGTACTCCAGCCGCTTCCTGATCTCGCGCTCGAAGCCACGCTCCGCCGGCTCGTAGAATTGCTGACGACCAAGCGCCTCAGGGAAGTAATCCTGGCCGGAGAATGCTTCCTCTTCATCGTGGTCGTAGGCGTAACCGCGGCCGTAATTTTCCTCTTTCATCAACTTCGTCGGCGCGTTGAGGATGTGCTTGGGCGGAAGCAAAGAACCCGCCTCCTTCGCCGTGCGCATCGCGGCGCCGTACGCCATATAAGCCGCGTTCGATTTCGGAGCCGTGGCGACATAGATCACCGCTTCGGCAATCGCCAATTCTCCCTCGGGGCTGCCAAGAAAGTCGTAGGCGTCTTTCGCCGCATTGGCGACGACCAGCGCCTGCGGATCGGCAAGGCCGATGTCCTCGACCGCCATGCGCACCACGCGGCGCGCGATATAGAGCGGTGGCTCGCCGGCATCGAGCATGCGCGCAAGGTAATAAAGCGCGGCATCGGGATCGGAGCCGCGCACCGACTTGTGCAGCGCGCTGATGAGATTGTAATGACCGTCCTGCGCCTTGTCGTAGAGCGGCGCTCGGCGCTGCACGATCTCCGTCAGTTGCGCCGGCGTAAACACCTCGCCTTCACGCGCGGCGCGCCAGATTTCCTCCGCGAGCGTCAGGGCCGCGCGTCCATCGCCATCGGCCATGCGCTTCAAGGCTTCGCGCGCTTCCGCATCGAGCGGCAGCCTGCGATGCTCCAGTTCCTCAGCGCGCGCGAGCAGCTTTTCGATGGCCTCGGCATCGAGCGACTTGAAAACAAGCACACGCGCGCGTGAGAGCAACGGCGCATTCAACTCGAACGACGGATTCTCGGTCGTGGCGCCGACGAGCACGATAGTGCCGTCTTCCATGACCGGCAGAAACGAGTCCTGCTGCGCGCGGTTGAAACGATGAATTTCATCGACGAACAGCAGCGTCCCCTGCCCTGTCTCGCGGCGGGCCCGAGCATCCTCGAAAACTTTTTTGAGATCGGCGACGCCAGTGAAGATCGCCGAAATCTGCTCGAAATGCAGATCGGTTGCCTGCGCCAGCAGTCGCGCGACCGTTGTCTTGCCCGTTCCGGGCGGGCCCCAAAAGACGAGCGACCCGAGCGAGCGCGTGGCCAGCATACGGGTCAGCGCGCCGTCGGGGCCGAGCAGATGGTCCTGCCCTACGACTTCGGAAAGCTGCGTCGGCCTCAGCTTGTCGGCAAGCGGGCGCGGCGCGTCCTTGTCGAGGCCCGCGGCCGCGAACAGTGTCGGTCCGGATTTCTTTGTGCGCGTGGGCATCAGCGTTGCCGATTTCTTCCTTCTCTCCTTGGGGGAGAAGGTGGCGAGCAGTGAAGCTGCGAGCCGGATGAGGGGGCAACCACGTTATCGTCCGTCCACGCCCCCTCTCCCGCGCCTTCGGCGCGACCTCTCCCCCAAGGGAAGAGGTGAAGCACGCCGAAGCTATGCTTCGCGTTCATCCGTTAAACACGGCGGTGATGGTCTGGTTGCCGCGCTTGATGACAATATGCCAACTGCGCTGCGGCGAGCTTGCTATGCGCTGCAATTCGCGGGTTTTGTCGACACGCTCGTTATTGACCGATTCGATAATATCGCCGCGCTGAAAGCCGAGATTGCTTGCATAAGAGCCGTTATCGACATCGAGGATGACGACGCCGTGCGTGGCGTTGTCGAGCTGCAGCTCATCGGCAAGCGCCGGTGACAGATTGGCAACGGTAGCCCCCGAGAACGGCGACCGGTTGTGGATCGTGATCTGGTCGCGTGGCGTGTCGGGGGCAGTTTGCAACGCAACGGCAACGGCGATCTCGTGGCCATCACGCAGCACGCCGAATTGTGCCGTGCCGCCCAGTGGCTTGGTCGCGAAGCGATAGTCGAAGGCGTTCGGATCGTCCACCTGCTGGTGATCGACGCTGACGATCACGTCGCCGGGCTTAAGCCCCGCGCGGGCGGCGGGGCTATCGCGCGTGACGCTGGCGACCAGCGCGCCCGCCGGCCGTTTCAATCCGAGGCTATCGGCAATATCGGCGCTGACCGCCTGCAACTTGGCGCCGAGCCATGGCCGCTTGACCGTGTGGCTACCACCGCGCGCGGAGGCGACCACCACGCGCACCATGTTGGCAGGAATGGCGAAGCCGACGCCCTGCGAACCGCCGGAGCGCGAAAAGATCGCCGTATTGATTCCGACCAACCGGCCCGACATGTCGACCAGCGCGCCGCCAGAATTGCCCGGATTGATCGCGGCGTCGGTCTGGATGAAAAACTGATAGTCGGTGATGCCAACCTGCGTGCGCGCGAGCGCCGAAACGATGCCGTGGGTCACCGTCTGTCCGATGCCGAATGGGTTGCCGATGGCAAGGACGACGTCGCCGACTTCCAGTTTGTCAGAATTGGCGAATTCGAGAGAGGGAAATTGCTCGCGCCCATTCTTGATGCGGAGCACGGCCAGATCGCTGTGCTTGTCCTTCAGGACGATCGATGCCTCGAACTCGCGCTTGTCGGCGAGCGCCACCTTCACCTCGTCGGCGCCCTCGATGACGTGCACGTTGGTCACAATCAACCCCGAGGGATCGACAATCACGCCGGAGCCGAGCGAGCGTTGCACCTGCTCGCCCGCGCCGCCCGGCATGCCGAAGAAACGGCGAAAGATAGGGTCGTCGAACAACGGATTGCGGTTCTTGACGACTTTCGCGGCATAGACGTTGACAACGGCCGGCGCCACGCGATGGACGATCGGCGCGTAGGACAGCCTTACGTCGCCATTTGGGACCACGCGCTCCTGGGCCGGCGCGTTGAAGGCCGTGACAAGGCTGAGAAAAGCGGCGGCCAATAAGGCCGCAAAAGCTGAGCGTTGCGTCATGAATCGGATTCCCGGCGAGTCGCCGAGATATAGGCCGCCTGACCGGCCAAATGAAGGCCAAGATTCCCCTCTCGAGCCTGACTACCCGCCGGCACGCATGACTATCTCCGTCATCCTGAGGTGCGCGCCTCGAAGAATGACGGGCAATGGCAATGATTCCGGGGCCGATCATCCTTCGAGGCCCGCCTTCGGCGGGCGCCTCAGGATGACGGAGCGCCTTACTCCTGCGCCGGCAGCGTGCGCACCCAGGCGATCACGTCGTCGAGATCGGCGTCCGTCATGTGGTGGTAATAGCCGAAGCCCATCGGCGGCTTGAGATGGTTGCCGTCTTTGTCGACGCCGGTCGTGATGGCGCGCTTGATCTCGGTATCGGTCCAGTTGCCGATACCTTTCGTCTTGCTTGACGTGACGTTGCGCGACACCGAGACGCCCCACGGTCCGGGAAATTCCATGCCGCCAGCACCGATCCTGTTCCAGGGATGCCTGCCCTTCACCATCGGCGTGTGGCACTCCATGCAATGGCCGATGGTCGCGAGATAAAAGCCGTGCTTGATGCGATCCTTGAACATCGCCTCCGCGTAAGGCTTTTCGCTGCCGGGAAAAATCTGGCGCACCTGCGGCATCTTGTAGATCGGGTCAGGTACTTTGTTGCTGATCGGCTTGATCGTACGCAGGTAAGCGACGATCGCATTCAAGTCGCGGTCGGTGATGATGCCGTAGAATCCCGTCGGCATCACGGTAGCGATCGGCACGCCATCGGGACGAACGCCGGTGCGCAGCAATTTCTTGATGTCGGCATCGCTCCACTTTCCGATGCCGGTTTCCTTGTCCTGGGTAATGTTCGGCGCGGTCACCTTGAACGGCGGCTCGTCCCATGAGAGGCCACCGGAAAAATGCTTTCCCGGGATGTCGCCTTTCGGACCCTTCGGCGAATGACAGTTGCCGCAGGTCATGATGGTGTTGACCAGATAGTCGCCGCGCTTGACGAGTGCCGATTGCGCGTTCGCGCTTGCAGCAAGCGCGACGCCGAACGCCAAGGTCATTCCAACAATGCGGATCATGTTTCCCCCGAAAACAAATGCAATCAGGCGCGATGATAGGGTATTGCCCTACCGGGGGCTAGCGACCACAACGCGGGCGTTGCGAATTCACCGGCAAAATCGGCATCACCCAAATGGGTGATGACAACGGGCCGCATCCCGGTTCCGCCGCGTTGCCGCTGTTTCAGTGCGCGGCGGCAGCCTCGAGAATACGCGCGACGGCCGAAAATCGCCGCTGGCGTGCCTGCGCCAAAGGCGTGACGCCCTCACGGTCCGCAATGTTCACGTTGGCGCCTGCCGCGACCAGTTGCCGGACGATATCGGTGTGCACCGGCCCGCCGTCGCCGAGGATGACCGCCTCGAGCAGCGCGGTCCAACCGAGATTATTGATGTGATCCTTGTCGATCGCGGTTGCGAGCAGGATGCGCACGGTTTCCGGGTGGCCGTGATGCGCGGCGGGAATGAGCGCGGTGCCGCCGTAGCGGTTGAGGCTTTTCAGGTCGGCGCCGTGCGCCAGCGTCATTTTCAGGATCTCGTCGCGCCCTTCAGCGCCGGCATAAAGATACGGGCTGTCCTCGATGTCGTCCTTCGCATTGACATCGGCGCCGGCCGCGATCAACACGCGCGCGACGTCGATGCGGTTCTCATGTGTTGCAACCAATAACGCCGTGCGCTGATGCACATCGCGAGCGTCAAGTTTCGCGCCTTCGGCGAGAAACTCGCGCACCGCTTTTGCGTCGCCTCGGTCGGC
>DASUKT010000065.1:0-2896 GCA_036278575.1 Pseudolabrys sp.
CGCAAAGAAGGCCGGGCTCACGCCGAAGGCGCTCATCACGGTCGACCTGTTCGGTCTGCCGGCCGACTACGATGCGATCATGCCGGTCGCGCAGCGGCTCGGCCTCTATGTGATCGACGATGCCGCGCAATCGTTCGGTGCCGAGACCACGGGCCGCAAGGTCGGAACGCTTGCGCCAGTGAGCACGACGAGCTTCTTCCCGGCGAAGCCGCTTGGCTGCTACGGCGACGGCGGTGCGGTATTCACCGATGACGATACATTGGCCGATCTTATCCGCAGTCTGCGCAATCACGGGCAAGGAACCGACCGCTACGATAATGTGCGCGTCGGCATGACCGGTCGGCTCGACACCATCCAGGCCGCCGTGCTGATCGAGAAGCTGAAGATTTTCCCCGACGAGATCGCGGCGCGCGAGCGCATTGCACGGCGATATAACGCGGAGCTTGCCGACGTCGTGACGGTTCCGCACATCGGTAACGATCATTCCAGCGTCTGGGCGCAATACACGATCCGTGTGCCAGCTAACCGACGCGATGCCTTTGCCGCGGCATTGCGGAGCGAGGGCGTTCCGACTGCGATGTATTATCCGACACCTTGCCATCGGCAAACCGCCTACCGGCAATGTCCGGTTGCGGAAGGCGGCATTGCCGTAACCGAGAGGCTTGCCGGCGAAGTCATCAGCCTGCCGATGCACGCTTATCTCGATGCCGCGACGCAAGACCGGATCATCGGCGCTGTCCGACGCGCGCTCAAGCGCGGCTGATTACGACCGTTTGTAGATATCGTCGAGCCGCACGATATCGTCCTCGCCCAGATAGCTGCCGGTCTGCACCTCGATCAATTCGAGCGGTATCTTTCCCTGATTGGCGAGCCGATGCACGCTGCCGATCGGGATGTAAACCGACTCGTTCTCGTGCACTTCGCGGCGCTCTTCCCCAATCGTCACTTCCGCGGTGCCGCGCACGACAACCCAGTGCTCGGCGCGGTGCTGGTGTTTCTGTAGCGACAGCGTGCCGCCGGGGACGACGACGATGCGCTTGACCTGAAAGCGCTCGCCCATGTCGATCGACTCGTAATACCCCCAGGGCCGGTGCACGCGGCGATGATCGGTCGCTTCCGGCCGCTTGGCCGATTTGAGTGTGCTGACCAACTCCCGCACTTCCTGCGCCCGCGCGCGTGGCACCACCATCACCGCATCCGCGGTGCTCACCACAACCAGATCCTCAACGCCGATGACGGCGGCAAGCCGGTCGTCGGCATGAATAATGCTGCCCTTCGTATCGACCGCAAGCGCCGGGCCGTGCACAACGTTGCCGTGCTCGTCGGCAGACACGACGTCGGGGAACGAATCCCAGCTTCCGACATCCGACCAGCGGAAATTGCCGACCACGACAACGGCGCGATCGGTCTTTTCCATCACCGCATAATCGATCGACTTCTGCGGCGCGTTCGCAAACGCTTCAGGTTGCAGCCGCAAAAATCCGAGATCGTTTGTCGCTCGCTCGACCGCCGTTGTAATCGCGGTCGCCATTTCAGGTTCAAAGCGCTCGAGTTCGTCGAGCAGCGTATCGGCGCGGTACAAAAAATTCCCGGAATTCCACAGATAGCCGTCGCGCACGTAGCAAACCGCCGTCGCGGCGTCCGGTTTTTCGACGAACTTTTGCACTGCGTAGATACTGCTTTTGCCGACCGGTTCACCAGGCAGAATGTAGCCATAGCTGGTTTTCGGTTCCGTCGGCTTGATACCGAAAGTAACGATGTGGCCTTTTTCGGCCGCCTCCCGTCCTGCGGCGCAGGTCGCGCGAAACGGCTCGACGTCCAGGATAATGTGATCGGCGGCGAGCGCGAGCACGACAGCATTTGGGTCGAAGCTCTTGGCCACCGCTGTCACCGCGGCAATGGCCGGACCCGAATCGCGCCGCACAGGCTCGATCACGACGGTTGCATCGACGCCGATTTCTTCGGCCTGCCGCTTGGCGAAGAAATGGAAATTCGGCCCGGTAATCACGATAGGCGAGGCGAACATCGACGCTTTCACGCGCAGCAACGTTTCCTGATATGTCGAACGCTCGCCAAAAAGGGGCAGGAACTGTTTCGGATAGCTGTCCCGCGAAACGGGCCACAGCCGAGTGCCGGTGCCGCCGGCAAGCAGAACGGGGATGATGGGAGCGGGCATGGCTATGGCGGACAAATCCGGCGCGCTATGGTCGCTTGCAGAGTCGTTCCAGCGGTTCGATACCTGTATCGGTATCGCCGCTAAAGGTTCACGTCCATAGGCCGGCGCTCGAAAAATGCGCTTGGCGGGATTCGCGATGATCGAACGCATCATTACCGTCGGCGGGCTGACGCTATTATCGCGCATCAGCGGATTTATTCGTGACATAATCTTGGCGGCGATCCTCGGCGCGGGCCCGATGGCCGATGCTTTCTTTGTGGCGTTGAGATTGCCCAACCACTTTCGCGCCATATTCGCCGAGGGCGCTTTCAATGCGGCCTTCGTCCCGGCCTATGCGCGCATCCGCGAGCGGGGCGGCGCGGAGCGCGCCGGTATTTTCGCCGATCGCGTTTTCACCCTGCTGCTGGCAAGCCAGGTCGTTCTGCTTGCCGTCGCACTTGTCTTTACACCGCAAGTCATTGAGATACTGGCTCCGGGTTTCTCGAAGGATCCAGGTCGGTTCGCGCTGGCCACCGAGCTGACGCGCATTACGTTTCCATATTTGCTGCTGATTACGCTCGTCACGCTCTACGGCGGCATCCTGAATGCGCTTCACCGCTTTGCCGCGGCTGCGGCGGCGCCGGTCCTGCTCAACCTTTCCATTATTGTGGCATTGCTGCTGGCGTGGCTGTTTCCAACCGCCGGCCATGCCGCCGCATGGGGCGTCGTCATTTCCGGCAT
>DASUKT010000066.1:0-2134 GCA_036278575.1 Pseudolabrys sp.
GTGAAGTGAATCTGGCTTGCCGGTTTGCCGGCGAGCGGGCTTTCGTTCGACGTGACCGCTGCGTGTGTCAGCTTTTCGCGGATGGCATCGCACGCCTTCATCACCACGTTGCAGCAACTCGCCGTCTGATTGGAGCCGCCCGCGACCGGAGAGGGCGGAAATGCGCTGTCGCCGGTCTCGACGGTGACCTTCGACAACGGAATGCCAAGCTGCGCGGCCGCCATCTGCCCCACGACGGTTTGAATTCCAGTGCCGATTTCGTGCGCCGCGATCTGTACGCGCGCTTCGCCGGTTGCGAGCAGCCGCACGCGTGCTGCCGCAGCGCCGACATGGGTCGGATACATCGCGCTCGCGCAGCCACAACCGACGAGCCAGTCGCCGTCGCGCATCGAGCCCGGCTGCGGATTGCGTTGCGACCAGCCGAAAGCCTGCGCCGCCTGATCGTAGCATTTCATCAGCGAGCGGCTTGACCATTGCTTCCCGGTGGCATCCATCATCGAGTCGTTCGCCCTCCGCAGCTCGATCGGGTCCATGTTGAGCTTGATGGCAAGCTCGTCGATGGCGCTTTCGAGCGCATAGATGTAGGGAACTACCGGCGGCGAGCGCATGAAGCCAGGCGTATTGCGGTCCGCATGCACGAGCGTGACGCGCGTTTTGACCGCTCCGTAGTTGTAAAGCCGCGCGCTGTCCTCCACGCCGGCGACGCTGTACGGATCGGGCCGTGACGTGATCTCCCAGCCTTCGTGGGTGAAGCCGACGATTTTGCCGTCGTGGTGCGCGCCCATCCTGATGTGATGGCGTGTCTCCGCCCGATAGGTCTGGATGGTGAATCCCTGATCGCGCGTCGCGACGAGCTTCACCGGGCGGTTCAGCTTTTTGGCGGCATAGGCCACGAACCCCGTCCGCGGCGAGAATTGTCCCTTCGATCCGAATGCGCCGCCAACGAAAGGACTGATGGCGTGCACCTTGTCCGGTGAGACTCCCATTTTTTGGGCGACGGTGTTCTTAACGCCGTACATGAACTGGCTCGGCTCGTAGACCGTAAGTTCGCCGTCTTTCCATTCGCAGGTGGTCGTAAACAGCTCGATCGGGTTGTGATGCTGAGTCGGCGTGCCGTATTCGCCATCGAAAATAACGTCGGCCGAGGCAATTGCCGCGTCGGCGTTGCCGGCCTGCGGGAGTTCCTTCGATCGTTTCTCGGTTTCGCTTTCGTCTTCCGTTTTCGCGCCGGGCGAATCGAAGGTCGCACTCGGATTTTCGGCGTCATACGTGACCTTCACCAGATACGCCGCCTCGCGCGCGGCTTCGTACGTATCCGCGACGACCATGCCGATGATCTGCCCGTCGCAGCCGATCTCGGGCCCAAGATTTTGCCAGGATGACGTCGCGCCGCCCCCACCCTTCGACCACGGCACCTCGTGCAAGCCATTCGTGTTCTCGTGAGTGAATATTTCGAGCACGCCGGGAACGGCTTTGGCATCGCTCAAATCCATTTGCGCGATGCGGCCTTTGGAAATCGTGCTGGTGACGAGAAACGCGAACGCCGGATTGCGGACGGCGAAGTCCGATCCGTAAAGCGCTTCACCCGTGACCTTTGCCCGTCCCTCGATACGCGGCGCAGGCTTTCCCATGTTGGCCTTCGGCTCGGGAGCGGCTCGGTTCATGTCAGAGCTCCATCGTCGCCGCTTGTTGCAGGGCGCGGATTAGCGTGCGCTTGCCGAGTACGGCCTTGTACGCATTGTGTTCGCGCGGCTGCGCCTCGGCGAATGCCGTTTCGGCCGCCGCGTTGAGCGACTGATCGTCCAGTTGCTTTCCCTGCAACTCGTCCTCGGCGGCATTTGCTCGCCACGGAAGCGCGCTGACGCCGCCCAAAGCGATACGAACCTGCCGGACCATGCCGTTGTCGAGATCGAGCGCAACCGCGGCCGACGCCAAGGCAAATTCGTAGGATTCACGATCGCGAATTTTCAGGTACAGCGACCGCCGTGCCCACGGGATCGGCGGCACCAGGAATGCCGTGATCAGCTCGCCGGGTGCGAGATTGGTTTCGAGGTACGGCGTATCGCCGGGCGGGCGATGCAGCTTTGCAAAGGGCACGAGGCGATCTCGATTTTCGCCGGCGATTTCGACTTGT
>DASUKT010000067.1:0-3315 GCA_036278575.1 Pseudolabrys sp.
CCTCGGTGGCGTCATCTGGTACGACGGCAAACTGGTGCCGTGGGAAAGCGCCAACCTGCACGTCCTCAGCCATGGCCTCCACTATGCGAGTTGCGTCTTTGAAGGTGAGCGCGCTTACGGCGGCAAGATTTTCGAAAGCACAAAACATTCGGAGCGCCTGAAAAGGTCCGCCAACATTCTGGACTTCGAGATTCCCTATTCAGTCGCTGAGATTGACGCTGCCAAAAAGCTGGTCGTCGAGAAGAACGGCAAGAAGGAAGCCTACGTTCGCCCGGTCGCCTGGCGCGGCTCGGAAATGATGGGCGTTTCCGCGCAGAACAACACGATCCATCTCGCGATTGCGAGTTGGGAGTGGCCGAGTTATTTCGATCCCGAGCAGCGGCTCAAAGGCATTCGGCTCGATCTCGCTGAGTATCGGCGGCCCGATCCGCGCACCGCGCCGTGCCGCGCCAAGGCCGCCGGCCTCTACATGATCTGCACGATCTCGAAGCACAGAGCCGAGCGCAAAGGCTACGCCGACGCCATGATGCTCGATTGGGAAGGCCGCGTTGCCGAGTGCACCGGCGCCAATATTTTCTTCGTCAAGGATGGCAAGGTCCATACGCCGATTGCCGACTGCTTCCTCGACGGCATCACACGGCAGACCACGATCGGGCTCGCCCGCAAGCGCGGCATCGAAGTGGTCGAGCGTCGCATCCTGCCGGACGAATTGACCGGCTTTTCCGAATGCTTCATCACCGGTTCCGCCGCCGAAGTGACCGCCGTCTCGGAGATCGCAAGCTGGAATTTCAATCCAGGCGGCATCACGAAGACGCTGATGGACGATTATACGGCGCTGGTGAATGCGAAAGCCGAAGCGGCAGTGGCTTGAGGCCGGCCACAATCGGCCGTTAGAGCCACGTCTTCACTCGCGTATAACGACAAGCCTGTCCGTGCCTGACTCCGCGCCCCAAACCTGACCGGGGCGTCCGCTCAACTGGCGCACAGCAGCGCCGCGGCGGTTACTCGGGAAACTTTGAAATTTTTCGCTCGCCGGATCGAAGCGCAAGATTGCGTTTGCGGAAAAATCGGAAACCCAGACGATATCCTTCTCGTCCACGTAGACCGCATAACAGCCGGTTTTGCTATTGGGCAGGTTCCATACCTTCCACGCCTTGGCATTCGGGTCGTAGCGCGCAACTTCGCCGGTATTCCAGAAACTCACCCACAATTGGCCTTTGGAATCCGACCAGATACGGCGTGGTCCAACGCCGGCTTTCGGCGGCGCAACCATCAAAGCGTCGCCGCTTACCGTATCGATCCTGGCGATATGATCGCCGGCAAGCGAGGCATACCAGACCTCGCCCTTTGGCGTCGTTGTGATGCCGTAGGGCCCCGCCCCTTTCGGCGCTTTCCAGACTTCGACTTTTCCTGTGGCCGGATCGACGCGGCCGTAAACGCCGCTTTGTCCGGTAAACCAGAGAATGCCTTTGCGATCGAATGTCGCGGTGTTCAGGTTGGCGTTTGGAAAGTTTCCCGGCAGAGGGAATGACTTCAGCCTCTTCGTTTGCGGATCATAACGAACGATGGCGTTCTGTCCGCCATCGGTAATCCACGCCGCGCGGTCAGGCCCGATGATGACGCCATGCGGCGCCGATTCGGCGCCAAGCGCAATTTGTTCCACCTTGCCTGTTTTCGGATCGAGGCGGCCAAGCGCGCCCTGCAGCTGAGCGGTGTACCAGACCGCACCGTCGGGCGCCGGCGCAACATCGTGCGGACCGGCGCCTTCATTGACGTTGAAATAGGAAATCTTCGCCGTTTGCGCCGTAACGTTCGCGCCCAGCGCCGCGACAACCAGTGCGAGAACAATAGCCAGCCGATGCACTTGCTCTCTCCCTCGCCGCTATCCTGACGCGCACGCGAGCGAACGCAAGTCAATCGTGCATGATTGGTGAAGACGGTGTGCGCGCGATACTAAAAGCGGAAACCAAGACCGAGGCCATACCGGGTTTCCGGTTCGCCCGTTGCATTGCTGGGTAAACCTGCCTGGCCCGGCTGCCGATAACCTGGTTCGATCTTCGTCGTTTCCCCATAAAGGAACACGTCGTTCTTCTTGCCGACATCGACCTGATACTGATTTGTCTCGGCATTGTTGGTCTTGGCGGAGCTGGTCCGATATTCGATGCCGCCGAGCTTTTTCGTCGCCGTTGAATCGGACTTGTTGTTGGCCTGCGCCAAGGCGACGGATGTCGCTGCCAGCAGCACCGTTGTTGCGATCAGCAGAACCCGCATAGCGTCCTCTCGAATCGACCCACGCCGGCAAACGCTTATTAATACACTGGTAACGTCAACGAACCGTTTCACTCTTGCCACGTGCCGGCGCCGTCCAGCGCGCGCTGGCGCGGTCGTCGCTTTCCTTTGCAGCGATCCATGTGGCGCCGTTCGCCGCTTCGACCTGCTTCCAGAACGGCGCGCGCGTCTTGAGGAAATCCATCAGGAATTCGGCCGCGGCAAAAGCCGCCTGCCGATGCGAGGACGTCGTAACGACCAGCACGATATTCTCACCGGGCGCCATGCGGCCGTAACGGTGAATGATAGTGAGACCGAGCAGCGGCCAACGCTTCTCTGCTTCCGCCACATGCCGCGTGATCTCCGCTTCGGCCATCCCGGGATAGTGCTCGAGATTGAGCGCAGCGATGGGTTCACCCGCTTCGTCACCGCGGCAGATGCCTGTGAACGTAACCACCGCGCCGACATCGGTGCGCCCGCGCGTAAGCTTTTCCGTTTCGGCGGCAACATCGAACGGCTCACGTTGCAATCGGATGGTCGCGTTCATAGGCCGAATGTAGCGCCTGACGCGCGTTTCGTCATTCCCCGGTTTCCGGCCTGCGTCGGGCTTCGGAACGCCTACCCGCCGGTCATCGGCGGGAAAAAAGCGATCTCCCCGGCGTTAGCGATCGCCGCCTGCGGCTGCACATGACTGCGGTCGATCGCCGCCCGGATGATCTTTGGATTTTCAAAAGCGTAGGCGTATTCCTCGCCGCGCGTCGACAGCCATGCGACCAAATCGGAGACGGTTCTTACGTCAGCCGGAACGGTGATGTCTTCTTCGGGGATTCCGATGCGCTCACGCACCCACGCAAAATAACGCAATTTCATCTGCGCTCATTCCTCAATCAGATAACGCAAGCCGGCGCGCAAATAATCCCATCCGGTATAAAGCGTCAGCAGCGCCGAAAGCCACAACAAGGCGAGCCCGAGCAGCGTGATATAAGGAATGACGAGATCGCCGGCACGCCCCGCAAGCAGAAAACCGACTGCGATCATCTGCCCGGT
>DASUKT010000068.1:0-3529 GCA_036278575.1 Pseudolabrys sp.
AGCGGCTCTGCCGGCGTAACCACTTGCTGTCATGCCCGCGAAGGCGGGCATCCAGTAACCACCGGCCTATTGTAATCTCGTAAGCAGGGGTTACTGGATCGTCCGCTTTGGCGGGCGATGACGTCCGGGGTACTTGATGAACGAAATTGCCAAGCTCGAATCGGACCTGCTGACGAACATTGCCGCCGCAAAAGACGAGGCGACGCTCGAAAGCGTGCGCATTGCCGCGCTCGGGAAAAGCGGCTCGGTGTCGGCGCTGCTCAAGACGCTCGGCTCGATGACGCCGGACGAGCGCAAGCAACAAGGCCCGCTGATCAACGGCTTGAAGGATCGCGTCACCGCCGCGATCGCCGGACGCAAGGATGCGCTCGCCGGCGCGGCGCTCGATGCGCGGCTCAACAGCGAAAGCATCGACGTCACGCTGCCGGTGTGCGAAGCGCCTGTCGAGGCCGGCCGCGTGCACCCGATCACGCAAGTGATCGACGAACTCACCGCAATTTTTGCCGACATGGGTTTCGCGGTGGCGGAAGGCCCCGACATCGAGACCGATGACTACAACTTCACGAAATTGAATTTTCCCGAGGGCCATCCGGCTCGCGACATGCACGACACGTTCTACTTCCCGCCCAAGCCGGACGGCTCGCGCATGTTGCTGCGCACGCACACCTCACCGGTGCAGGTGCGCACGATGTTGAGCCAGAAGCCGCCGATCCGCGTCATCATTCCCGGCCGGACGTATCGCAGCGATTCGGATCAGACGCACACGCCGATGTTTCACCAGGTGGAAGGGCTCGTTATCGACAAGTCGTCGCATCTCGGCCATCTGAAATGGATTCTGGAGGAGTTCTGCAAGGCGTTTTTCGAAGTCGATTCGGTGAAGATGCGCTTCCGCCCGTCGTTCTTCCCGTTCACCGAGCCTTCGCTCGAAGTCGACATTCAGTGCAAGCGCGAGAAGGGCGAAATCCGTTTCGGCGAAGGCGAGGATTGGCTGGAGATTCTCGGCTGCGGCATGGTGCACCCGAACGTGCTGCGCAACTGCGGCCTCGATCCGAACGAATACCAGGGATTTGCATGGGGCATGGGGATCGACCGCATCGCCATGCTGAAATATGGCATGCCGGATTTGCGCGCGTTCTTCGAAGCCGACGTGCGTTGGCTCAACCATTACGGCTTCCGTCCGCTCGACTTCCCGACGCTCGCCGGAGGATTGAGCTGATGATCCGCCGCGAGCATTTTTCACCTCCCCCCTTGAGGGGGAGGTCGGACCGCAAAGCGGTCCGGGAGGGGGGTGCAAGGAACACTGCTCATCGTAAGGTGCCGAAAACGCGTCGGATGAACGCAAAGTCATTACGGCAGGAGATGACAGACGCCGAGCGGAAGTTGTGGTTCGCCTTGCGAGCGCATCGTTTGCAAGGACTGAGCTTCCGCAGGCAGACACCAATCGGATCGTTCATCGTCGACTTCGTATGCCATGATCGACGGCTCGTTGTCGAACTCGACGGCGGCCAACACGTGGAATCTAAGAGCGATGCCGAACGTGATCGGTGGCTCGGATCGAAGGGCTATCGTGTGTTGCGATTTTGGAATTCGGACGTGCTGCGAAATCTTGCTGGTGTTCTCGAAATAATTATTTCCTCTACCAATGAAGCTACCCCCCTCCCTAACCCTCCCCCTCAAGGGGGGAGGGAACTTGCTGCGGCCGTAAACGAAGCCCCCTCCCTAGCCCTCCCCCGCAAGCGGGGGAGGGGATTAGGCCATGCTACGGGAGAAGGCGCATGAAATTCACCCTCTCCTGGCTCAAAGAACACCTCGACACCGATGCGTCGCTTGCCGAGATCGCGGACAAGCTCACGATGATCGGGCTTGAGGTCGAAAGCGTCGAGGACAAGGCCGCCCTGCTTAAACCCCTGGTGATTGCCTCCGTCATTTCGGCTGAGAAACATCCAAACGCGGACCGGCTGCGCGTCTGCATGGTGGATATCGGGCAAGTCGCAAGGGGCGACAAGCCGATCCAGGTCGTGTGCGGTGCGCCCAATGCGCGCGGCGGCATGAAGGCGGTGTTTGCGCCCCCCGGCACGTTCATCCCGGGGAAAAACATCACGCTTTCTGTCGGCGTCATCCGCGGCGTGGAAAGCCGCGGCATGCTCATCTCCGGAGCCGAGATCGGCGTCTCCGACGACCACGACGGCATCATCGAGCTTTCCGCCGACGCGCCCGTCGGGGAAGGCTACGCCGAGCATGCCGGCGTCGGCGATCCGGTCATCGATATCAATCTCACGCCGAACCGGCCCGACTGCACCGGGGTTTCAGGCATCGCGCGCGATCTCGGCGCGGCGAGCATCGGCACCTACAAGGACCGCACGGCAAAGCCGGTGAAAGGCACGTTCCCTTGCCCCGTGTCCGTGACGCTCGACTTCGGTGAGACGCCATCGCTGTGCCCGGCGTTCGCCCTGCGGCTGGTCAAAGGCGTCAACAACGGCCCCTCGCCTGACTGGCTGCAGAAGCGCCTGACCGCGATCGGCCTGCGCCCGATCAATGCGCTGGTCGATATCACCAACTTCATCACCTTCGATCGCGGCCGTCCGCTGCACGTGTTCGACGCGGCGAAGGTTCACGGCAATCTGACGGTGCGGCGCGCGCGAAACGGCGAGACGCTGCTCGCGCTCGACGGCAGGACCTATACCCTCGATCAAGGCATATGCGTCATTGCCGACGAGACCGGCGTCGAATCGCTTGCCGGCGTCATGGGCGGCGAAGCAACCGGCTGTTCCGAAACGACGACCGACGTGCTGATCGAATCGGCGCTGTGGGACGCGCTCAACATCGCGCAAACGGGACGCAAGCTCGGCATCAACTCCGATGCGCGCTATCGCTTCGAGCGCGGCGTCGATCCGGCTTTCACGATTCCGGGGCTCGAGCTTGCCACGCAGATGGTGCTCGACCTTTGCGGCGGCACGCCGTCGGAGATCGTGATTGCCGGCGATCCGACGCCGAAGGAAAAGGTAATCGATTTTCCGCTGAGTGAGCTGACGCGGCTCACGGGGCTGAAACTGCCGCTGCCTGAGGTGCGGCGTACGTTGGAGAAGCTCGGATTTTTCGCCGCCGGGCAAGGGGAGCGCGTCAAGGTGGCGGTGCCCTCATGGCGGCCCGACATCGACGGCCGCGCCGATATCGTGGAAGAGATCGTCCGCATCGCTGGCGTCGATCAGGTGCCCGCCGTTCCTTTCCCGCGCGGCCCCAACGCGCGCAAGCCGGTGTTGACGCCGATTCAGCACCGTACGCGCAAGGTCAAGCGCGCGCTTGCGGCACGCGCGATGGTCGAAGCGGTCACCTGGTCGTTCGTGGCCAAACGCGAAGCGGAACTGTTCGATGGCGGCGATGCCGCGCTTGCGCTCGCCAATCCGATCGCCGCCGAGCTTTCGGATATGCGGCCGAGCCTGCTGCCGGGCTTGGTGATGGCCGCGCAGAAAAACGCGGATCGAGGATTTGGCGACCTCGCGCTTTTTGAAGTCGGCCAGATCTTCAAGGG
>DASUKT010000069.1:0-3220 GCA_036278575.1 Pseudolabrys sp.
AAAGATCACGAAGGCGGAAAGCTTCGCCGTCGATTCCACCGCCTGGCGAATCAGGTCCCAGCTTAACCGGCGCGTGAGGCCGCCGAGGATCAATGCGCCCGCTGCGCCCATTGCGCCGCCTTCGGTCGGCGTGGCGACACCGATGAAAATCGTACCGAGCACCAAGAAGATCAGGAAGAGCGGCGGCACCATCACGAAAGTCGTTTGCTGCGCGATGTGCGACAGGAAACGGAAGTCGAACAAACGGGTCGTGACCTTGTTCACCACCGCTATCGCGAAGGCGAATATGATTCCGTAGAACATGCTGAGCACGACGTAGTCCGCACCCTGCGCAGTGGAATTGCGCATCATGTACCAAGCGAAAATCGCCGCAATAACGGCAAGAGCGGCGAGCGAAAGCAATCCGCGCTCGTCGCCTCCGAAACGAACACGCCGCACCAGTCGCGTCAGGCTCCAAAGCAGCGCGACAATAACGATGACCTCAACGGCGTAGCCCACATAGGCCACGATCGCGTCAGCAAGATCGGCGCTCGCGGCGGCGGCCTTCAGATCTCCATTTTGCACGATCGAGTAAAAGTGACGCCCGACCAGCCACAAGGCGGCCAATGCGCCGATGCAGAGCAAGCCGCCATTGGTGCGGCTGAGCACGTCGCGCCAAGCGGGCTCGGTTTCCTTAAAGCCCACGGCCTCGACGGGTAGGCCGGGCAATGCTTTCGGCTTCACCAATGTAACGATGAAGACGTAAACGGCATAAAGTCCGGCCAAAAACAGCCCGGGAACAAAGGCGCCCTCGTACATGTCGCCGACCGAGCGGCCAAGTTGGTCGGCCATCACGATCAGCACCAGCGACGGCGGGATGATCTGTGCGAGCGAGCCGGAGGCGGCGATGATCCCGCAGGCCACACGCCGATCGTAGCCATAGCGCAGCATGATCGGAAGCGAGATCAGGCCCATGGATATGACTGATGCGGCGACCACGCCGGTGGTAGCGGCGAGCAGCGCTCCCACGAAAACGACTGCGAAGGCCAGCCCACCGCGCACCGTTCCGAACAGTTGACCAATGGTGTCGAGCAAGTCCTCCGCCATGCCCGAGCGCTCAAGCACCAATCCCATAAAGGTGAAGAACGGGATCGCGAGCAGCGTGTCGTTGCTCATGACGCCGTAAATGCGATCGGGCAAGGCTTGCAAAAAATCGGGCGCGAATTGGCCGAGCTCTATGCCGATAAATCCATATAGCAGGCCGACCGCGCTCAGTGAGAATGCTGCCGGGTACCCGAGCAACAGGAACAGTACCAGCGACACGAACATGATCGGCGCCATGTTGGCGATGAAGAAGGCCTCCATGCCTAGCCCCGATTGTCCGATGCAAGAGCGGGCAAGGCTCCGGTGACGCCGGTTCGCTTTCCTGCGCTCGTCCCCGTCACAAAGGAAACGAGCCGCGCCTCACTTTTCATCGGGGGCGTCCTCGTGCTTTGCCATCGCCTCGATCATCTCGTCGGCCTCCATTTCAAGCGAGCTCTTTTGGGCCGCGTGCGGATCGGGAATAAGACCGCGCACAACGGCAATGCGTTTCACGAGCTCCGAAAGCCCTTGGAGGAATAGCAACGCGAAGGCGATCATGATGAAAGACTTGGTGGGCCATTGCGGAAGGCCGCCCGTATTAAACGATTGCTCGTTGATCGCCGCCGACTTGAGGAAGAACGGAATGCCGGTAATGACAAGGATGATGCAGAGCGGTAGCAAAAAGAGCGTGTGACCGACCAGTTCAATGGTATTGCGCACGCGCTTCGGCATCATATGGTTCACGATATCGATGCGGACGTGCTCGTTTTTCAGTAGCGTCCAGGGCGAGCACATCAGGAAGACGAAACTGAAGAGCACCCATTGCAACTCGAGCCAGGTATTCGAGGAAGTATCGAGCACTTTGCGCACGACTGCATTGACCGCCGAGACCACAACGGCGAGCAGGATCAGCCAAGCGGCACGTCTGCCGATGCTCGTATTGACGGAATCGATGAGGCGCGTCGCGGGCAGCAACGCCTTCAGAAGAGAATCGAGACCTCCCACGTCCATTCCCCCACAACCGGAATGCCGCCAGGCAGTCCGCAATTCTTGCTTCTTTTGGCGTCCCCCAGAGCCCAAGCCTTGCGGCCGGGCGGATTAACCTAATCTGATGGCGGGATGGGCCGTCAATGCCAAAATACCAGTCATTAGCAACTCTTACGCCGCACCGGTAGTTGACCCGACTATTCACACGTCAACGTGCGGTTAAGGAACCGTAAACCGTCGATTAACCATGTTCGGATACGACCCAGGGCAGCTTGGACGCATGCTGGGGCGGCATGCAGAGCGACAGAATTCGGCCGAAAGTGCCCACAGGGTTGGGACGGATGCAGCGGCTAACGATCATGGAGCGGCTTGTCGTCGCCATGGTGCTGCCCGTCCTTTTGTTCGCCGTGGCGCCTTACCTCGCCACCGTCCTGCTCCGGACAATGGGCTTGGGAGATAGCGCGTACTTTACCGGCGTTATCGATTGTGTTGCAGTCGTTGCCTGTGGCTTACTGCTGCGGACGATCGCGCATTCATTCACGCTCCCATTGTCACGCGCCGTCGAAACAATCGATGCCATCGCTCACAGCGAGCTCGGATCGGCGCCAGCCGAGTCGCGCGCCCGCAACGAAACAACACGCGTGGTCGATGCTGCCGCCAATCTCGCCGAGGTGATCGGCGAGCGGCAGCGTCGTGAATTTGTGCATCAGGATCTCGACCGCACGTGGCAGGCCTCACGCCGCGTGAACTTGTCCAATCTGACGAGCCAGATTGAAACGGTGACAGAGGCCGGTATCCAGCCGATCGTCGCCGGCACGTCCGCTTTGCAGGGAAAGGCCGACGATATCATCAAGACGATGGACACCGTGCGCGGCGCATTTGGCGAGGCAGTCCGGGCGGCGCAATCCGCACAATCCATCAACGAGGCTGCGGTTGCGCTCTCCGATCAGATGATCGGGGTTATCGGCGATATATCGGCGCAAGCGCGCCGCGGGCATGAAATCGGCAAAGAAGCGGTTGCGCGCGCAAGCTCGTCGCGTGGAATTATTGACGCGCTGGCGAACGCGGCCGAGCACATTGGGGACATCGTCACCGCCATCACGCAGATCGCGGAGCAGACCAATCTGCTTGCGCTCAATGCCACGATCGAAGCTGCGCGTGCCGGTGAGGC
>DASUKT010000070.1:0-26479 GCA_036278575.1 Pseudolabrys sp.
TCTTTAACCGAGGCCGATCTTCTTGAAGGCCTTGCTGATCCAGGAATTCTTGTTCTCGACCGGCTCCTTGCCGCCCGATTTCACCAAGGCATAGGCCCGCTTGTACCACGGGCTGTCCGGGAAATTGTGGCCGAGGACCGCCGCCGCCGTCTGCGCCTCGGGCACGATGCCGAGCGACATGTAGGCCTCGGTCAGGCGTTCGAGCGCTTCCTCGACATGACGCGTGGTCTGGTACTGCGTGACGACGACTTTGAATCGATTGATGGCGCCGGTGTATTGGTGCCGTTCGAGATAATAGCGTCCGATCATCATTTCGTGGCCTGCGAGCTGATCGCGGACGAATTCGATCTTCTGTTTGGCGCTCGTCGCGTATTCGCTGTTCGGGTATTTCCGAATGACCTCCTGCAAGGCATCGAGCGCTTTTTGCGTCCGCACCTGGTCGCGCGTGATATCGGGAATTTCGTCGTAATAGGACGAGCCGATCAGATACTGCGCGTAAGCAGCGTCCGGGCTACCGGGATGCAAAGTGATGTAGCGTTGCGCCGCCGCAACGGACTCGTCGTACATCGCGCCGCTGTAATAGGCGTAGGACGACATGATCAGCGACTTGCGCGCCCATTCGGAATAAGGATGCTCCTTGTCTACCTCCTCGAACTTTTGCGCCGCCTTCTTGTTGTCGTGCTTGCCGTTGAGGAGGTAGAGACCCTCGTTGTAAAGCTGCTCGGCCGGCCGGTCAGGCTGGTCCTCGTCCTTACTGCCGAAAAAGCCCTTGATGTCGCTACACCCGGCAGCCAGCCCCGCCACGACCATCAGAGCGAGCACGCGCGCGACCATCCGCGAGCGGCCACTGCTGCAAACCGGCTTCACATCAAGCAAACGCATGGAAGCGTACGATCCCCAAAATCCGCGGCATTTCGTGCGTGTGAAGCCCCAAACTATCAGCATGTAACCGAAAAGGCGCGGTTTCGCCATCGACTAGGCGGACATTCTGCCGGGATTAAGGCGGCCGGTTAAGGGCTCAGGAAACCTCGGGACCATAAGCCGCAGCGGCAAGTCCGGCAGGCGCGCCCGCGTGACCGCGATAACGGCGCACCGGCTCGACCGCGGTTTCGATCACGCGCCAAGCGGACTTGTCGGCCATTAATGCCGACAGCACGGCGTAATTAAGCCGGTGCCCGCCGCGCACGGTTCGATAGAGGCCGATCAAGGGCAGGCCGGCCAACGCAAGATCGCCGATTGCGTCGAGCACTTTGTGGCGCACGAACTCGTCTTCAAAGCGCAAGCCTTCCGGGTTCAGCACGCGATCTTCAGTTACGACGAGCGTGTTTTCGAACGAGGCACCGAGCGCATAACCGGCGCTCCACAATTTTGCGACATCGCGCATGAAGCCGAACGTCCGCGCGCGCGCCAGCTCACGGCGAAAACTTGCGCCATCAATATCGAGTGCAAGCTCTTGATGGCCGATCAAGGGATGATCGAAGTCGATTTCCGCCTCGACGCGGAAACCGTGCCTGTACGGCAGCAATTCGCCGAGCGAACTATCCTTCGCAACACGGATCGGCTTGAGAACCTCAATGTAACGGCGCGGCGTGGC
The DNA here is from genome assembly GCA_036278575.1 of Pseudolabrys sp. Classification (GTDB taxonomy): domain Bacteria; phylum Pseudomonadota; class Alphaproteobacteria; order Rhizobiales; family Xanthobacteraceae; genus Pseudolabrys. Next base: position 1,595 of record DASUKT010000070.1, read on the forward strand.
GCGGGTCGTCAAGCCCGCCTGATCGATCGCATCGACGAAGGGAGCGGCGCTGCCGTCCATGATCGGCACTTCCGGCCCATCGATCTCGATGACGACGTTGTCGACACTCAAGCCCCGCAGCGTCGCAAGCAAATGCTCCGCGGTGGAACATAGCGGACCTTTTGCGTCGCCCAGCACGGTTGCGAATTCCGTCGCAGTAACGGCCCGCACATCGGCGCGAACTTCGCGCTCGACCGTCCCCGTGCCGTCAATTCGTTGAAAAACGATGCCGGTATCATCGTCCGCCGGATGCAGGGTCAACGTGACGGGCAGACCCGAATGAACGCCAATCCCTGAAATGGCGACATTGTCGCGCAGCGTCGTTTGCTTGGCGCCCTTCATTTAACCCCTTCCGCATGCACGCGACCGGTACAAGGCATGCGGCCCCATCCCTTAACCTGACACAAGCCACATTTCGGCCGTCAAGGCTGCGACAAACCGTAAGTCCAGGCTCTTGCCCCCGCGGACGAAAAGTCCTTGTTGTGGCGGAAACTTAGGCTGCGAATCGCCTTTCTCCAACTCACGCTTTCTTACCGACTGTTACCCGATTTTGCCGTAATTTCGAGACGCAGGCGTTCGTAGCCAACATTTTCCCATGTTCGGCGGCAGCAAATGATGGATTGCATGCCGGGGCGCCTGCATTTCCGCGCAAGCACAATAATTGATAGAAATTAGCGCAAATTCAGTGGCTTACTTAATAACCTGTAAATGATGTGGTGCGCCGGAAAAGATCGCGGCTACCGGGTGGAACCGGTAGCCGCGCATGCTCGTCAGCCAGCCACTTGTCGCTAGTTCGCCTGCCGCCGGAGGAATGCCGGGATATCGAGTTGGTCCTCATCCTGCGGGTTATGCACAGGTTGCGTGCGCCCATGTGGATCGAGTCCCTGCGGAGCGCGGCGCGCATATTCCGAAACCGGCTCTGTCTGCGCACGGCCTTCGGATGCGCGGATCGGCGGCCGAACAGGCCGCTCGAACTGCGGCATCGCCCTCGCGCTACGCTGTGCGGTTCCATTGTCAGTGGCGTCATCGCGGCGACCGAGGCCAACTTGCGCCAGCCGCTGCATCAGCGTCATCCGGCGCTTCTCCGGATGGTCGTCGGCAAGCTCGCCACGCTGGGCCTTGATTTCGTTCTGCGCCGGCAGCGGCAAATCCTCGATGCGCGGCATGCGCGGCGTCTGCACGACCGTCCGCTCCGGCGCGGGCGGAATGAAAGTTCGCGGCAGCGGCTGCTCGGCTGGGGCCGGTTCCGCTGTCGGTTCGAACAGCGAGGGTTTTGCCGGCATCGGGCGGATCGAAACGTCCTCCATTGCCGAAGGCGGCAGGATGGCCGCTGCTACCGCCGCCTGCGCGGCCGATTCGACCATCGCAGCCGGCTGCATCACCGGCGTGCTGCGCTCGACGCGCTCCGCAATGCGTGGAGCTTCCGTGCGCACTTTCTTTGAAATCTCGGCGGCACGAATCTCGGCCGGCGCCGGCGTACGTATGACTGCGGAGTTGTCGATGCCCGTGGCAACCACCGAAACCCGGATGATGCCATCGAGGCTCTCGTCGAACGTAGCGCCGACGATGATGTTGGCGTCCTGATCGACCTCTTCGCGAATACGGGTTGCAGCTTCGTCGACCTCGTACAGCGTCAGGTCCTTGCCGCCGGTAATCGAGATCAGCAGGCCCCTGGCTCCCTTCATCGAGCTGTCGTCGATAAGCGGGTTCGCAATCGCCGCTTCGGCGGCTGTCAGCGCGCGCTTCTCGCCGGAGGCTTCGCCGGTGCCCATCATGGCTTTGCCCATCTCGCGCATGACAGCGCGCACATCGGCGAAATCGAGATTGATCAGTCCTTCCTTCACCATCAGATCGGTGATGCACGCGACGCCGGAGTAGAGCACTTGGTCGGCCATCGCGAAGGCATCGGCAAACGTGGTCTTTTCGTTCGCGACGCGGAATAGATTTTGGTTCGGAATAATCAGCTGCGTGTCGACGACCTTTTGCAATTCGATAATACCGGCCTCGGCAAAGCGCATGCGCCGCTGGCCTTCAAACTGGAACGGCTTCGTCACCACACCGACGGTGAGAATCCCAAGTTCCTTGGCAACCCTGGCGATGACGGGTGCGGCGCCTGTACCCGTTCCGCCACCCATGCCGGCGGTGACAAAGATCATGTGCGCGCCGGACAGATGATCGCGGATTTCGTCGATCACTTCCTCCGCCGCGGCTCGTCCGACTTCAGGCTGGGAGCCCGCGCCAAGACCTTCAGTGACCTGCACACCCATCTGAATGATGCGTTCGGCTTTCGAGAGTGTCAGCGCCTGCGCGTCGGTGTTGGCGACGACGAAGTCGACCCCTTGGAGGCCAGCCGCGATCATGTTGTTCACCGCGTTGCCGCCGGCGCCGCCGACGCCAAAAACGGTAATCCGCGGCTTCATCTCGCGAATGTCAGGAATATTCAGGTTGATGCTCATGTCGCTTTGCCTCGTTATGTCGCGGGTTCGCGCCGGTCCGCCACCGGCCGCTTTGTGGTTCCGGGAAGCGGGTCAGAAGCTTTCGCGTAGCCATTGTCCAACCCGCGCCATGTAACCGCCCGTTCCTGTCATAAGGTGCCGCGTTCGCCGCGGTTCGAAATGCTCAAGATGTGCCGCCTGCGGATAGACCAGAAGACCGCCAGCCACGGCAAACGCCGGGCCTTTGGCCGCTTCCGGTAAACCCGCTACGCCAAGTGGACGACCGATACGCACCGGACGCTTCAAGATACGCGCCGCAAGATCGGCGATGCCGGCCAGTTGACTCGCGCCGCCGGTAAGCACCACCCGTGCACGCGGCTCAGCCGCGAAGGGCGACGCCGCAAGCCGGTCGCGAGCCATTTCCAGAATCTCTTCCACCCTCGGCTTGATAATTCGCACGAGGGTCTCCCTGGAAACGAATTGCGGGGGCTCCGTATCTTCGTCGCCGACCGGCGGCACGGCGATCACATCGCGATCATCCGAGCCACCCGTCAGGACAGTGCCATAAATCGCTTTGATTCGCTCGGCATCGGCAATGCGGGCGCTCAGGCCACGGGCGAGATCCAGGGTGACGTGCATCCCGCCCAAGGCAAACCCGTCGGCATGGACGAACCGCCCCCCCGAAAAAACCGCAATCGTGGTCGTTCCGGCGCCCATGTCGATGCAGGCGGCGCCCAGATCGGCCTCGTCGTCGGCCAGAACCGAAAGTCCTGCGACGTAGGGAGAGGCGACCATGGCCTCCACGTCGATGTGGCTACGCTCGACCGTCAGCATCAGGTTGCGGGCGGTCGCCGCCTCGGTGGTGACCATGTGCATGTCGACCCCGAAGTAGCGCCCCAGCATGCCGCGCGGCTCGCGAATGCCACGGGCTTCATCCAGGGCATAACCGATTGGCAGCGAATGAAGGACCGCACGTCCGTCGCGCACCGAGTGACGGCTGGCGGCCGTCAACACGCGGGCAATGTCGCCATCCGTGACAGCGATGCTTGAAAGCTCGATATCGGCCGTAAACCGCTCGCTGGCGAGACGGCCGCCCGAAAGCGAGGCGACGACGGACTCAAGCTGAACGTCGGCGGCGCGCTCGGCCATGTCGAGCGCGTGGCGAACGACCTCCTCGGCCGCGATGAGATCGACCACGCCGCCTGCCTTCACGCCGCGCGAGGCGGTATGGCCGAAACCGAGCACACGCACGCCGTGACTACGCCGGCGCAACACTTCCTGCGGCGGATGCGGTTCGAGCCGCGCGATCAAACAGACAATCTTGCTGGTGCCAATGTCGAGCGCAGCCACGACGGCACTGCGCTTGGGCGACACCGGCTTCATCTTCGGCGTCATGCCAAAACGAAGGACGGTCATGCGTCGCTCCCTTTGCGCTTGGGCTTTTTCGGCTTGAAAGCTTCGGCGCGGGCGGCGGCAGCTTCGTCGGAGAGCCGTACGCTGACGCGATCGGCGAGGCGAAGATCGACGGCGGTGATATCCCGCGAAAGCAGCTTCTTGTCGCGATCAAGCCTCACCAGTGTGTCGAGCGCTTGCCTGACACCCGTCTCCGGCAGGCGGATTTCGACACCGTTCTTAAGGTTCAAATTCCAGCGCCGGTCTGCGACCAGCACCGATGAGGCAACCTGTCCGGCGATATCCCGGTATTCATTCATCAGGTGCAGAAACTCTTGCGCCTTGCGGTCCGCACCGGCGCCGACCACGAAGGGCAAGGAACGGAAATGCGGCGTGAACGGCTGCAAGACGGTACCTTCCTGCGCGATGACCGATACATCCCCGTTGTTTTGCCAGAGCGCGAACGCTCTGCGCTCCTTGATCTGAATCTGGAGACGGCCGGGATAAAGCTTCAACACGGTTGCTTCGGCAATCCATGGATCGGCCTTGAGCCGCGCGCGTGTGGCGGCTGCATTCAGGAATAGCAGCGAGGAGTGATCGGTGATGCCGGCGAGCCTCAACACCTGCTCGCGGGTAAGCTGCGACTCCCCGCTCATCGCGATCGAGGAAATGCGAAAGCCGGCGGCGTTTGCGGCGGTATCGCAAATCTCCTGTGTGCCCGCCGCTATTTCCGCCATGTGGTCGCCTTTGGCGACGCCATAGCCCACGCTTCCGAGCACGAACAAAATGGCAGCGGCAGAGCCAAAGCCGCGCGGCGGATCGCATTGCAGGATCGGTCCCAGCCGGCGGCGCGCCCAGCGGCGCCAGCGGCCGGCGACGACCACCATATGCGAAGGCTCGGCCGACGAACACGCGTCGCGCCTTGCCTTCAATGATTGAGCGAGGCGTCCCCGACCGTCCATCGCACTGGCTCTTCAAACATTAGCCCCACGCGGGGCAAAACATTGGCACGAACGAAGATCGCTCATGCCTGACTGGATAACGGCCTCTCGGCAAACTCGTCCCCTGTCCCCTCGAGGCGTTTTCATTGGCGGAACTCCGCGCACGCCGGACCACAGCAGTCGAACGCATCGCGCGCCGCCGGCGCCAAGTCTTCGGGCCATTTAGTAAACGATTAGTAAAGTTTTAAAGAATGCCGCAGAAATCGCTTTAGACTATGGCGGTCCCTACAAAGGGCTCGGACATCGGATTACTCGCATGGACATGGCTTACATCGTTTCGATCTGGCTGTTGCCGATCCTCGTCGCCATCACGTTTCACGAAGCGGCTCACGCTTATGCCGCCCGCTTCCTCGGTGACGATACGGCGTCGCGGCTCGGACGCGTGAGCCTCAATCCAGTCCGGCACATCGATCCTTTCGGCACAATTCTCCTGCCGGCACTCCTGTTGTTCGCACGCTCGCCGTTTTTGTTCGGATACGCCAAACCCGTGCCAGTCAATTTTCGCGCGCTACGCAATCCGCGCATGGGCATGGTGCTCGTCGCGGCAGCGGGGCCAGCCATGAATATCGCTTTGGCGATTGTCGCCGCTTTGAGCTTCCATCTTGTGGTCTACCTGCCGGCCACCGCAGCGCGGTGGACGGCGCTGAATCTGAAGAATGCGCTGGTCATCAACGTCATTCTGGCGGTCTTCAACCTCTTCCCCCTGCCGCCACTCGACGGCGGGCGCATCGCGGTTGGTGTGCTTCCCGGTTTCCTGGGGAGACAACTTGCCCGTCTCGAACGATACGGGATGATTATTCTTATCGCGCTGCTCATTCTCCTGCCGATGCTGGGGGCGCGACTGGGCGTCGACCTCAGCTTCGTGTCGCATGCCATCTCAAGGGCAACGAACGCCGTCCTCGCCGTTATCCTGCGCCTGACCGGCAATATCTGACTTCAGACTCAGCGATCGAGCGAGGCGTCCTCGACCATCCAGCGCACCAGCTCCTCGAACGAGATGCCGGCATGCGTGGCCATCTCCGGCACCAGCGAGGTTTCCGTCATGCCGGGCTGCGTATTCACTTCGAGGCAATAAAGGCCTTCACTGCCGGAGCGCGTGTCGTCGTAACGGAAATCGGCGCGCGTGACGCCACGGCAGCCGAGAGCGCGATGCGCGGCGAGCGAAAGCCGGCGCGCGTGCTCATAAACGTCGGGCGCGATCGGCGCCGGCAGCAGATGCTTCGAGCCGCCCGGCGCGTATTTGGCTTCGTAGTCGTAGAACTTCACCGCGGGCACGATCTCGATGACACCGAGCGCGCGGTCACCCATCACGGCACAGGTCAGCTCCTTGCCCGGAATGTACGGCTCGACCAACACGCGTTCGCCGAAAGACCAATCCGCGCGCGTCAATTCCTGGGGCGGATGCGCGTGGTCCTCGCGCACGATGAAGACCCCGACGCTCGAACCTTCAGCGATGGGCTTAATCACATACGGCGGCGGCAGCAGATGCTTTTTTCCGGCTTCAGTGCGCGTTGCGATGAGGCCGCCCGGCATCGGGACGCCAGCGGCTTTCAGGATCGGCTTCGCCATGTCCTTTTGCATCGCCAGCGAGGACGCGAGCACACCGGAATGGCTGTAGGGGATCCCGAGAATTTCCAGCAGGCCTTGCAACGTGCCGTCCTCACCCGGACGGCCATGCAGAATGTTGAGCGCCGCGTCCGGTTTAAGCTCGCGCAGTTTCGCCGCGACATCGCGATCGACGTCGACAAGAGTCACGCGGTAACCGCCGGCGCGATCGAGCGCAGCCGCGCAGGCCTTGCCGGAGCGCAGCGATACATCGCGCTCGGCCGACCAGCCTCCCATCAGAACGGCGACGTGTTTTGGCGCCACGACAACCCCGCTGCCCATCCGACTCGGATGCCGACATCCGGCAATTCGTCTAACCTATCGGGGCGGGGCAAATAAGGCTCTAGGCCAAGAACGTTTTTTCAGCCTTAACCTTTCGGGCAGCGGGGACAAATGATTCACGACTGGCTTGACCTTCCGCTCGGCGGAATTCTCGGCGTTTTACTCGCGGTCTATGCGTTCGCCGCGCTGTTGATCTTCTGGGTAACGTTCCACTCGCCGTTAAGCGGGCCGATCCGCAGCTGCGGCGGATTGGTAGCTCCCTATTTCACCGCAGTCGCCCTTCTGTTCGGGCTTCTGACCGGCTTCCTGGCGAGCGACATCGCCGACCGCAACCGGCAGGCCTCCCGCATCGTGCAGACGGAAGCCCAGAGTCTCACCAGCCTCTATACGCTGAGCATCGCGTCGGCATCCGACATGTCGAACATTCGCGATAAGGTCCGCCGCTACACCCGCTCGGTGCTGACCGACGAATGGCAGCTCGTGCCGACCGGTACCGGCTCGCCGAAAACGAAAGCGCTGCTCGCCGAGCTGATGGACAGCGTCGCCGATCCGACGATTGCTGGCACAGCAGGACAGGCCGTGCATAGCGCATTGGTCAACCTGACCCTGCAAATCGCCGGCGCGCGCTCCGACCGATTGAGTCTCGGCGGCGATCGCACCTACGACCTTAAATGGTTTACCGTCCTGTTCCTCTGCTTCATGACCCAGATCGCAATCGGCGCCGTGCACCTCGAAAAGCCGCGCGCGCATGCGCTCGGCCTCGCCTTGTTTTCGGTCGCAGCAGTCGTCGCCCTCGCCATGATCGCCGAACAGGAATCGCCGTTCGACGGCACGCTGCAGGTTTCGCGCGCACCGCTCGAGAATGTGCTCAAGCTTGCGCCTGCGCCAAACAATCCAAACGGTTAGACAGCACGCAGTCAGCTCTCACGGAATTCCGATCCGTTTGATTTCCCACTCGAGCTCGACTCCGGAATTGGATTTCACCCGTTCGCGCACGGTTTCGCCCAACGTCTCAATATCGGCCGCCGTAGCATTCCCGAGATTGAGCAGGAAATTGCAGTGCAGCTCCGAGACCTGTGCGCCGCCGATGGTTAGGCGGCGGCAGCCCGCGGCATCGATCAATTGCCAGGCCTTGTGGCCGTCGGGATTCTTGAAGGTCGAGCCGCAGGTTTTGTTTTTCGGCTGGCTCGCTTCGCGCTTTTTCTTGATATCGGCCATCTCGGCGGCGATTTCTGCGGGATCGCCAGCGCGGCCCTGAAACAGGGCCTGCGTAAAAACGATGTCGTCGGGCACACCGCTGCGCCGGTAGGAAAAATCCATCTCGTTGTTGGCGAACGTGCGCGCGCTGCCTCGGCGATCGAAGCCGCGCGCCTCGATGAGAATGTCTTTCGTCTCGCCGCCGTAGGCACCACCGTTCATGCGCAGCGCGCCGCCGATCGAACCTGGAATGCCGCTCAGGAACGCGAGGCCCGCGGTGCCCGCCGCCTGCGCCGCACGTGCAACGAGCACGTCGAGCACCGCCGTGCCGGCGCGCACGCGATGATTTTCCTCAATGGCGATCTCGCCGAACTTGCGGCCGAGCCGCACGACAACACCCGGAACGCCGCCGTCGCGAATGATGAGGTTGGAGCTTGCGCCGATCACGGTGATCGGAACGTCAGCGGAAAGGTTTTGCAGGAAGTAGGAAAGATCGGCGTCGTCTTCCGGCATATAAAAGGCCTGCGCGGGGCCGCCGGTGCGAAACCAGCTCAGCGACGACAGCGGCTGATTGGCGAGCAGACGCCCGCGCAATTCGGGCATCGCCGCTTTCAACGCGGGAACGATGTCGGGAAAGGTCATTCGACCACCCCGTCATGGCCGGGCTTGTCCCGGCCATCCACGAATAGTGGAATGGCAACATGGCTGGCGGATATGTCTACTTTCTGACCAACCGTCCCAACGGCATCCTCTACGTCGGGGTGACGAACGACATCATTCGCCGCGTGGCCGAACATCGTGACGGCGTCGTGGCCGGCTTCAAGAAACAATACGGCCTGAAACGACTCGTTTATTTCGACTCGTTCGACGACATCCGTACGGCCATCCAACGGGAAAAGAACATCAAACATTGGTCGCGGACGTGGAAGGTCCGATTGATCTTGAAGACCAACCCGAACTGGAACGATCTTTATGAGACCCTGCTGTAAAGATCGTGGATGACCGGGACAAGCCCGGCCATGACGAATTACTGAAGTCAGGCCGATCCATCATCCCAGCGCCTTCAATTCGTCCGGTAGCGCGTAAGCCCATTGCGTAATCGAGCCGGCACCGAGGCACACGACGTAATCGCCGGATTTGGCGAGGCTCTTGACGATACCGGCGAGATTTTCAGGTCCATCGAGCGGAATCACCTGACGGTGGCCGCGCGCGCGCAGCGCCGTCACCAAACTGTCGCGGTCGGCGCCCTCGATGGGCGCTTCGCCGGCGGGATAGACGTGCGCGACGATGACCGCGTCGGCATCGTTAAAGCAGGTGGAGAACGGCTCGAATAACGTCTTCAATCGTGTATAGCGATGCGGCTGTACGACTGCGATCACCTGCCCCTTGGTCGACTCGCGCGCAGCTTTGAGCACGGCGGCAATCTCGACCGGATGATGCCCATAGTCGTCGATGATGATAGCGCCGTTCCATTCGCCGACGCGCGTGAAGCGGCGCTTCACACCGCCGAACTTCGCGAGCGCCGCACGGATCTTGTCGTCGGAAATGCCGAGCTCACGCGCGACCGCAATGGCAGAGGTGGCGTTAAGCGCGTTGTGCCGGCCGGGCATCGGCAACTCGAGCTTCTCGATCGCGTGCACGACCTCGCCCTCACGGTTGCGGAACAGCACGGAAAATTTCGATTTGCCGTCGATATGATCGAGATCGACAAGGCGCACGTCGGCCTGCGGATTTTCGCCGTAGGTGATGGTGCGCCGGTCGGTGACGCGGCCGACCAGCCGCTGCACGATCGGATGATCGGTGCACATCACAGCGAAGCCGTAGAACGGCACGTTCTCCACGAAATCAATAAACGCTTCCTGCACGGCGGCGAACGTTTTGAAGTGATCGAGATGCTCGGCGTCGACATTGGTGACGATCGCGATGTCGGCGGGCAATTTCAAAAACGTGCCGTCGGATTCGTCCGCCTCTACCACCATCCAGTCGCCGGCGCCGACGCGCGCATTGGTGCCGTAAGCGTTGATGATGCCGCCGTTGATGACGGTCGGATCGAAACCGCCGGCGTCGAGCAAGCTCGCGACAAGCGACGTGGTTGTCGTCTTGCCGTGCGTACCGGCGATTGCGACACAGCTCTTCAGCCGCATCAGCTCGGCCAGCATCTCGGCGCGGCGCACCACGGGCAGGCGCTGCGCGCGCGCGGCGACGAGTTCCGGATTGTCCGGTCTGATCGCGGACGAGACAACCACCACGTCGGCGCCGTCGAGGTTTTCCGCTTTGTGGCCGACGGCGATCTTGACGCCCTTTTCGCGCAGCCGTTTGACATTGCCCCCGTCGGAAACGTCCGAGCCGGTCACGGTATAGCCGAGATTGACCAGCACCTCGGCGATGCCGCTCATGCCGATGCCGCCGATCCCGACGAAATGGACCGGCCCGATGTCCCGCGGCAGTTTCATGTCGCTCCCTAACCGATCGCACCAACCTGCATTACCACTGCCGCAAGCCGGTCGGCGGCGTCAATTGTGCCTGCGGATCTCGCCGCCGCCGCCATGCGGGCGAGACGCTGCGGATCGCTGACAAGACCCATGATTTCCGTAGCAAGGCGCTCCGGACTGAAGTTCGCCTGCTCGATGCAGATCGCGCCGCCCGCTTTCTCCAAGACTCTCGCGTTTGCAAGCTGATCCTGATCCAGCGCATGGGGGAGCGGCACCAATATGGCGGGCCGGCCAATGGCGGAAAGTTCGGCAACCGTCGACGCGCCCGAGCGCGAGACGATCAGGTGACTATCGGCTATGCGCGCCGGCAGGTCGGGAAAAAAGGCGGCGATTTCCGCAGCAACGCCAAGGCGGGAATAGATGGCTTGCACGCGCGCAAGGTCCTCGCCACGCGCTTGCTGTGTCACGAAAAGCCTTTCACGCAGTGCCGACGGCAACCGCTCGATTGTTTGCGGCACTATATCTGACATCACGCGCGCACCCTGGCTGCCGCCGAATACCGCGAGCCGAAACACGCCGTCCGGCGCCGGTGCCGTGTACGGAGTCGACGCCGCGGCGATAACGGCCGACCGGATCGGATTGCCGGTAAGCGTCATCTTGGTTTTCAGAGCGGCGCTCACGCCTGAAACATCGCGGAAGCCTGTGGCGATCGCGGTGACGCGCGCAGCCAGCAGACGATTGGCGCGGCCCATCACGCCGTTCTGCTCGTGCAGCACGGTCGGGATGCCGCGAAGCGACGCGGCGAGCACGGGGGGGATCGTGGGATAGCCACCGAAGCCGACGACGACCGCCGGCTTGACGCGGCCGAGCATCAGTAACGCTTTCATTGTCCCGGCGCCTAGCACCGTCAGCGTACGCGCATATGCGATTGGATTTCTTCCGCGCAGCGTGGCGCTCGGAATGAGATGGACCTGTCGCGCCGGAAACCTGAAATGCGCAGCCCGGGTGTCGGTGGCGAGATCGACAATGATCCCGCGCTTCTCGAGCGCAACGGCAAGAGCTTCGGCCGGAAACAAATGGCCGCCGGTGCCGCCTGCGGCGAGCAGAACGATTTTGCTAATCCCGCCGATCGTCAACCGCGCCTCTCGGGACGTTCCTTCCGGGGCACACGCCTTGGGCGCGGCCCAAGATAGCAATCTATGCTGCGTTCCTTGCAATGACCAGATTGCGCGGCCGCGGCTTGAGCATGGCGACCTGCGGTTGTTCGCGGGTGAGCGCCAGCAACATTCCCATGCCATACGCCAGCGAGATCATCGACGAGCCGCCGTAAGAGATAAACGGCAGCGTCATGCCTTTGGCCGGTATCAGATGCACGTTCACGGCAAGGTTGATCGCCGCCTGCGTGCCGAACAGGATGGAAAGCCCGGTCGCCGCAAAACGCGTGAAGGGATCCTCATTGCGCAACGCGCGCAAGAGCGAGCGAATCACGATGAACGCGAACAGCGCAACCAGCACGAGACACAGCGCCACGCCAAATTCTTCTGCAGCCACGGCGAATACGAAATCGGTATGACCTTCCGGCAGGATGCGCTTGATCGTGCCCTCGCCCGGGCCCATGCCGAACCAGCCGCCGCGAACGAACGAGTCCATCGCCAGATCGATGTTGAACGTGTCGCCGGAGGTTGGATTGAGAAAACGCTGAATGCGTTGTGCGACGTGCGGCACCGTGAAATAGGCGATGGTCAATCCGGCGCCCGCGATACCGCCAAGGCCGAAAACCCAGATGAGCCGCATGCCGGCCATGAAGAACAGCGCACCCCACACCAGCGTAACCAGCATCGTCTGCCCAAAGTCCGGCTGCATCACCAGCAGCGCCACTACGACCAGCAGCAGCAACAGCGCGATAGCGTTGGTCGGCATTTCTGGCCTTCGCGCCGACTCACCAAATAGCCACGCAATGAGCACGACAAAGGCCGGCTTCAGGAACTCCGACGACTGGATATTGACGCCGAGGATGACGATCCAGCGGCGCGCGCCTTTGATCTCCGGTCCGAAGTACGGCGTGATGGCGGCGAGAAGGATGCTTGCCGCAAAGACGAGCAGAGCCAGACGGCGAATTTGCTGCGGTGTCAGGAAGGATACGCCAAGCATCACCACGATCGTGGGAAACAGAAAGAGAATATGGCGGTCAACGAAGTAGAAAGGGTCGAGGCCGAGGCGGCCGGCCACCGGCGGGCTCGCCGCCAGCGACAGCACAATGCCCGCGATCATTAACGCGCCGATCGCCGCCAGCGTCAGGCGATCGACCGTCCACCACCATTCGCCGAAAGGCGTGCGCTGCGCGCGAGAGAGCATATGAGTCCCCGCAGCATTCCTGCGCGCCGGTGGTTGATGAAGAGTTAAGAGTGAGGGGCATGCTTATGCGAGTTACTACGAGTGATGCGAGGGCTACTCCCTCTCCCGCTTGCGGGAGAGGGTCGGGGTGAGGGTCTGTTGAATCGCCTCAAGTACGCCGTTGCGATTACGGAGGGCCTCGTTGTTCCAGAACCGCAAGACACGCTAACCGCGGACCGTCAGAAAGGCATCGCGCGTCACATCGCTCAAGCTGTTGGCATGTTGGCCGCCATCCAGTTCGACGATCACCCGATGCTCGATTGAAGCAAAGTCCACTACATAGGGACCAATTGGCGCCTGCCGTCGAAATTTTAGGCCGTTGAATCGACGGTCACGAAGCAGAAACCACATCACTCGCTCTGCATCGGTCGCATTCCGACGAAGCAACCGCGTTGCCTTTCTTTTCTCTCCCTCGCGCATCGGCCACCCTCTCCCGGCCGCTCGGCGGCCACCCTCTCCCGCAAGCGGGAGAGGGGAAGATCGCATAGCAACGATGCTATCAAAACGCGGTCAGCGGCTTGTGACCACTCCCCGGCAATTTCAGTACCAGGTCGCGGAAAGCATCGCCGCGCACCTCGAAATTGCGGTATTGGTCGAACGAGGCGCAGGCGGGCGAGAGCAGCACCACCGCCTCTTTGAAGCCGGATGCCGCCGCGTCGTCCGCCGCGGCACTAACCGCTCGCGGAAGCACCTCGACGATTTCATAAGGCACCTTCCCTTCCAGCGTCTTCGCGAATTCATTCGCCGCTTCGCCGATCAAATAGGCTTTGCGGATGCGCGGGAAGAATTCGGTAAGGCCGGTAATGCCGCCGGTTTTGGGCTTGCCGCCGGCGATCCAGAAAATGTCGGTAAAGCTCGCGAGCGCCTTTGCCGCCGAGTCGGCGTTGGTGGCTTTCGAGTCGTTGACGAAGAGGATGTTGTCCTTGCGCGCGATCTCCTGCATCCGATGCGCAAGACCGGGAAATGTCGCGAGTGCTTTCTGAATTGTCGCCAGATCGATGCCGAGCGCGACCGCGGCTGCGATGGCGCATGCCGCATTCTGCGCATTATGGCGGCCGCGCAGCGAACTGATTCCGGCAAGTTGTGCGGCTTCGCGGACCTTCCCGTCGCTTGCGTGCAGGATGCGCGTGCCCTCGGCATGGTATCCGTCGCGCAGCGGCCCGACGATCGACACGCGCTCGAGTCTTTTCCCGGCGTTTTCCACCGCCGCGGCAGCCGCGCGGGAATGGGGATCGTCGACTCCGATTACTGCCATTCCATTCTGCTCGACACTCGTCACCAGCCGCGTCTTGATGGCGGCGTAGTTCTCCATCGTGCCATGGCGATCGAGGTGATCCTCGGAGATGTTGAGCAGGATACCGACCGTCGGACGAAGCGAAGGCGCAAGGTCGATCTGATACGAAGAAACTTCGGCGACGTAGCACCGCTTCGGCGCGAACGGCTCGAGCTGCAGGATCGGCACGCCAATGTTGCCGCCCATCTGCGAATCGAGACCGGCGCTGCGCAGGACGTGCATAATAAGCGCCGTCGTCGTGGATTTGCCGTTTGTGCCGGTAATGGCAATAAAAGGCCGATAGGGCGCAGCTTTTTCACGCTCGCGGCAGAACAGTTCGATATCGCCGATGATCTCGACGTCGTGCTTGCGCGCGAGTTCAACGCTCCAGTGCGGCCTGGGATGCGTCAGCGGAACGCCCGGAGCCAATACCAGCGCCGCGATCTTCGACCAATCGAGCGCGCGCAGATCGTGCGCGTTCAGCCCGGCGGCTTTGGCTTCGGCCACGCTCTTCTCGTTGTCGTCGTAGACGACGACCTCGGCGCCGCCGGCAATCAGCGCCTGCGCGGACAGCATGCCCGACTTGCCGAGGCCAAAGACGGCAACTCTTTTGCCGGCAAAGGTCGTGATGGGGATCATCGACGGTGCCCCACCCACTCTTCACCTCCCCCCTGGAGGGGGGAGGTCGGTTCGCGCAGCGGACCGGGAGGGGGTGATCTTTTCAGCGTCGCGCCACCCCACCCCGATGCGCTCCGCGCATCGACCCTGCCCCTCCAGGGGAGGGTGAAGAGAAGCGAGCCGCGCGTGAAAAACCCTCATCTCAACTTCAGCGTCGCCAACCCGGCGAGTGCCAGCACGACGGCGACGATCCAGAAGCGGATCACAATCTGCGGCTCGGTCCAGCCGAGCTGCTCGTAGTGATGATGGATCGGCGCCATCTTGAACACGCGTTTTCCCGTCAGCTTGAATGAAACGACCTGCACGATGACCGAAACCGCCTCCAGGACGAACAGCCCGCCGACGATCGCCAGCACGATCTCGTGCTTGATCGCGACCGCGACTACGCCGAGCAGCCCACCGAGCGAAAGCGAGCCGGTATCGCCCATGAAGATCGAAGCCGGCGGTGCGTTGAACCACAGAAATCCAAGACTCGCTCCGATAACGGCACCGCAGAGCACGGCAAGCTCGCCTGCGCCGGCGACATAGTGGATTTGCAGATACTCCGCGAACACTGCGTTGCCGGCCAGATACGAAATCAAGCCGAAGCTCGCCGCCGCGATCATCACCGGCACGATCGCAAGACCATCGAGCCCGTCGGTGAGATTGACCGCATTCCCCGCGCCGACGATCACGAACGTGCCGAGCAGCACAAAGGCCCATCCCAGATCGATGACCAGCTCTTTGAAAAACGGAAAGACGAGCGACGTGGCGATCGGGCCGCGCCCGATGTGCGTGAGCCACACGCAGGCGATAACCGCGACAACCGCCTCCGCCGCAAGCCGCGTGCGGCCGGCAAATCCGGCATGCGTCTGCTTCGTCACCTTGAGATAGTCGTCATAAAAGCCGATCAGACCGAAGCTGAGCGTGACGAACAGCACGATCCATACGTAAGGATTCATCGGGTTCGCCCAGAGCAGGGTCGAAACGAGAAGCCCGGAGAGGATCATCAAGCCGCCCATCGTCGGCGTGCCAATTTTGGTGACGAGATGCGATTTCGGGCCGTCGGCGCGGATCGGCTGCCCCTTGCCCTGCTTCAGGCGCAACAGGTCGATGATCGGTCCGCCAAACAGAAAGACGAAGACAAGCGCCGTTACGATCGCGCCCCCGGTGCGGAAGGTGATGTAACGGAAGACGTTGAACAGCGAAACTTTGTCCGACAGTTCGACGAGCCAATAAAACATCGCAGCAAACCTTCGGTCAGGACGCCGCCGCCGGCTCGCCTGCCGCCTGGCGCGGAAATTTCCGTTCGAGCGCTTTCACAATCAGCCCCATTTTTGAACCCAGCGAGCCTTTGACCATGATGGCATCGCCGGGCGCGACCGCATCGAGAACCATCGGCTCAAGCGCCGCCGCGCTCTCGGCATAGCCGCCCCGGCGCGCCGGGGGAAGAGCGTCCCAAAGGGCATGCATCAAAGGGCCGCTACAAAAGACCAGATCGACGTCGGCGGCCGCGATCGCCTCCGCTAAAGCGCCGTGCAGTTTGCCGCCTTGCGGGCCAAGTTCCAGCATGTCACCAAGCACGGCAATGCGCCGTCCCGTGGGCGCGATTTGCGCCTGTCCCAGCAATGCAATGGCCGCACGCATCGACGCAGGATTGGCGTTGTAGCTCTCGTCGATCAGCAGCGCTGTGCCGCCTGCTACGGCAAGCGTTGCGCGAGCGCCCCGCCCGGCCGCAGGTTGCAGATGCGCAAGCGCTTTGCCGGCAGTCGCCAAATCGCCGCCGGCAAGCGCCGCTGCGGCCATCACCGCCAGCGAGTTGATGACGAGGTGATGCCCCGGCGCGCCTAATTTGTAGGTAATGATCTTGCCGAGGATGCTGGCTTCGACCGTCGAATAGTCCGCATGAAGCGAGTGGTGCAACAGGCGTGCATCGGCGTCGGCCTGTTCGCCGAAGGCGACGACGCGCCCGACATTCGCCGCTTTTGCTGCTGCTGCAAGGCGAGAGTACTGCGCGTTGTCGCGGTTGAGTACGGCCGCGCCGCCGGGCTCGAGGCCCAAAAAAATTTCAGCCTTCGCGTCCGCGATTTTGTCGAGTGAACCAAAATATTCCAGGTGCACCGGTTCGATTGCGGTGATGATGGCAACATGCGGGCGCACAAGTTTCGATAGCGGCGTGATCTCGCCGGCATGGTTCATGCCGATCTCGAACACAGCGAACTTCGCGCTTTCCGGGCAGCGCGCCAGCGACAGCGGAACGCCCCAATGATTATTGTAGGATGCGGCGGATGCGTGCGTTTCACCCTGCGGCGAAAGCGCAAGACGCAGAGCTTCCTTCGTTCCCGTTTTACCGACCGAGCCGGTGACCGCGATCACTTTTGCCGGCGAACGCGCCCGCGCCGCACGGGCGAGATAGCGTAACGCGTCGAGGACGTCCGGCACGACCAGCAATGGCGCGTCCGCACCGAAGCCGTGAGGCCTGGAAACAACCGCGAGCCCCGCGCCCTTGCCGAGCGCAGCACGGACGAAATCATGACCGTCGCGATTATCGCCTTTGATTGCAAAAAACGCGTCGCCGTGGGTAAGCGTGCGGCTGTCGATGGAAATGCCGTTCGTTTCCAAAGGCGTCGCGCCGTGTGGCCGCGCGCCCATGGCAGCCGTCATCGCTTTTACGGCCCACAAGGCGGTCATGCGACTTTCTCTTTCAAGATGGCAGCAACCGACTCGTGGTCCGAAAACGGGAGAACGCGCTCGCCGACGATCTGGCCGGTTTCGTGACCTTTGCCAGCGATGAGCAACACGTCGCCATTGCGTAGCGCCGCGATTCCGGCGCGGATAGCCTCCGCCCGGCCGCCGATTTCGGTTGCGCCCGGGGCGGCAGCAAGAATAGCCGCACGAATAGCCGCAGCGTCCTCGCTGCGCGGATTGTCGTCGGTGACGATGACGCGATCGGCGTTCTCAACGGCGATGCGGCCCATGATCGGCCGCTTGCCGGCATCGCGATCGCCGCCGGCGCCGAAAATGACGATGAGTTTTCCCCGCGCGTAAGGACGCAAGGCTTGCAAGGCTTTGGCGAGCGCGTCGGGTTTGTGCGCGTAATCGACGAAAATCGGCGCACCGTTGGCCTCGCCGACGAGTTCCAGACGGCCCTTGGCCCCGGTGAGATTTTCGAGTGACGCGAATACGCGTGCGGGCTCGCCGCCCGTTGCAATAACTAGACCCGCCGCAATCGCCGCATTCTGCACCTGGAACGCGCCGACGAGCGGTAGCTTGATCGTGTATTTGCGGCCGCCGTGCTCAATCGCAATCTTTTGCGCGAAGCCCTCGATTGCGCCGCTCACGAGACGGATGTCACTACCCCGCTCGCCGACGGTGAGAATGTTCAAGCCGTGCTTCTTCGCCGCTTCAATCACTCGCACGGCATAACAATCGTCGACGCCGATAACCGCCGTGCCGCCCTGCGCAATCAAGTCGTCGAACAAACGCAGCTTGGCGGCAAGATAGGCTTCGATCGTCGGATGATAGTCGAGATGATCGCGCGACAAATTCGTAAATGCGCCGGCGGCTATGCGCACGCCGTCAAGGCGGTGCTGGTCAAGACCATGCGAAGACGCTTCCAGCGCGAGATGTGTCACGCCCTCGCCTGCAAGCCGATCAAGCGTGCGATGCAATTCGATGGGGTCGGGCGTCGTCAACGAACCATATTGCTCGCCGCGCGGCGTAACGACGCCGATCGTGCCGACGCTCGCCGCCTGAAACCCGAGTGCCTGCCAAATCTGCCGCGTGAAAGCTGCGACCGATGTTTTGCCGCTCGTGCCCGTAACCGCAGCAATCGTCGCCGGCTGCCGCGGATAAAATCGCGCGGCGGCCAGGGCCAGTGCGCGCCGCGCGTTCTTGACCGTAACGAACGCGGCGTTCTCATCCAAACCGGCGGGCCGCTGCTCGGCGGCGATTGCGTTGGCGCCGGCTGCAATTGCCTGCTGCACGAAACGCGAACCGTCAGCCTTGGCGCCGGCAATCGCGACAAACAGAAAGCCCGGTTTGACCTTCCGGCTGTCGGCGCTCAGTCCCGAAATATCGAAGCCCGCGGCTTCGGGGTCGACCGCATCTCCAGGCAGGAGGTCGCGCAGCTTCACCGCGTTTCCCTGGTGCTTTCCTTGTTGCTCACCAATAATAATTGATCGGCCTTCGGCATGTCGAAGCGCGGTTCAATATCCAGCAACGGCGCGATCCGCGCGATGACCTTGGCAGCCGTCGGGCCGGCATTCCAGCCGGCCGTCGCGAAACCATGGGTTTCGGGCAAGGGCTGCGGCTCGTCAAGCATGATCAAAAGCAGATAGCGCGGTTTGTCGGCCGGCAGGATCGCCATGAAATCGGTCAATAGTTTGTGCTTGGAATAGTGGCCGTTGACGACCTTCTCCGCCGTGCCGGTCTTGCCGCCGACGTAATAGCCTTTGACGTTGGCGAATGTCGCCGTTCCCTTCTCGGCGTTCAAGCGCATGAGATAGCGCATGTCGAGGCTTGTTTCAGGCTTAAGCACGCGCTTGGCAACGGTCATCGCCTGTTCCCGGCTGCGCTTCAGGAAAGTCGGCTTGATGAGCAGGCCGCCGTTGACGGTGGCGGCGATGCCCATGGCCGCCTGCAACGGAGCGACCGAGAGACCGTGACCGAATGCGATGGTCACCGTATTGAGCTCGCCCCAGTGCTTCGGCACCAGCGGCTCGGCGCTTTCCGGCAGTTCGGTGCGCAGGCGATCGAGCTGTCCCATCTTCTTCAGGAATGCCTTGTGCCCGTCCACGCCGACGGCAAGCGCCATGCGCGCGGCCCCGATGTTGGACGAGAACGTGAAAATCTCCGGAACCGACAGGAAGCGGTGCTTGGGTTCGTAGTCATGGATGGCGAAGCGCCCATAATGCAAGGGCTGGCGCGCATCGAACGTCGAGTTGAGTGTTGCCTTGCCTGAATCGAGCGCCATCGCGACGGTGAGCACCTTGAAGGTCGAGCCCATCTCGTAGACGCCGGTGGTCAGTCGATTGATGCGCGTGGGGTCGTTTGCTTCGCGCGGATTGTTCGGATCGTAGTCCGGTTCGGACGCGAGCGCGGTGATCTCGCCGGTATTCACGTTGAGCACGATGCCCGCGGCAGCTTTCGCCTTGAACTTCTCGCGCGCTTTCACAAGCTCATCGCGCAGTGCGAATTGTACGCGCAGGTCGAGCGCGAGATTGACCGGCCGCTGCAGACGGTCGGTGGCGAGCCCCGCCATGTGCAGCGCCGCGAGCCCTTGCCCGTCGATCCATTTTTCGATTCCGGCGATGCCCTGGTTGTCGATATTCACGACGCCAAGCTCGTGCGAAACGATCGGCCCGTTCGGATAGACACGCTTGTTCTCGGTCAGGAATCCAATTCCCGGAATGCCGAGGCGATGAATTTCCTGCTGCTGCTTGGGCGTGATTTCGCGTTTCAGCCACACGAAGCCGCGCTTGGAGTTCAACCGCTCGCGCAATTCCTTGCGATCGAGATCGGGGAGCACGGCGGTGAGCAATTCCTCCGCCTCGTCGGGATCGATGAGCTTGCGCGGCTCGGCAAACAGAGAGGGCGTCTTTACGTCCGTCGCCAGAATCTGACCATTGCGGTCGAGAATATCCGGACGCGCGGTTGCGACGGCATCCTGCGATACCGTGCGGCGAGCGCCATGACCATCGCTCGCGATGCCGAACATGATCAGACGGGCTGCGATGACCGAGTAGACAATCGAAAACCCGACGACGACGAGGATCAATCGCGCTTTGGCCTTGACAGTCCGGTCGACATCTTTGCCGTACAGCAAAGAGTGGATGACGCGATGCCAGCGCGATGAAGGCGATTTCGTTGTTTGAGCGATCGCCACAGTGCTACCTGCCCATCCGCGGCGCGACGCTGCCGGTCGTGAACTCAAATTTCGATGAATCGAGCAACGCCGCAATTGGGTCGACCGGCGGAGCTGCCGAAGGCGGCCGCTCCGGCAGATTATCGAACGTATCGAACTGGGTCGGGCTGACCGGCTTCAATTGCGAGTGCCGCTCCGCCAGCGCCTGAATCCGGCTCGGCGTATCGAGCTTCGTCCATTCCGCGCGGAGCGTGGCGATGGCATCGCGCTCGCGCCGAATTTGATTGTGCAATTTCGCGACACGTTCGATTTGCAGCGTGGAATCGAACTTTATTTTATAGACGAACGCCGCCGCAAAAATCAGCGAAGCGATCACGCAAACATTGAGAAGGCGCATCATCGGCCGCCGCCTCTCATCACGTCGGCGAGCTTTGGCAGCCGTACCGGAGGAATATCGCCCGTACGTGCGGGCGCATCGATGCGCTCTGCCGCGCGCAATTTGGCAGAACGCGCACGCGGATTACACGCGATTTCCCTCGCCTCGGGAACAATCGGGCGTCTCGTGAGCACGTTAAAGCTCGGCACTGCCCTTCTGACTTCAGGAGCGTGCCGCGACCCGGAAGGCATCGCGCTCCGCTCATTCAGGAACGACTTCACAATACGATCCTCGAGCGAATGGAACGACACCACGACCAAACGGCCGCCGGGCGCGAGCGCCCGTTCGGCGGCACAGAGCGCCAAGGGGAGTTCGTTCAATTCGTCGTTGACGAAGATTCGCAACGCCTGAAAGGTGCGGGTCGCCGGATGAATATCACCACGGGTGCGTACAGCCGACGCGACGATATCGGCGAGCATACGCGTCGTTTCGATAGGCGCCTTCTCGCGCGCGCGCACGATGGCGCGCGCAATGGCACGAGAGTGGCGTTCCTCTCCAAGCGTGAAAATAATATTTGCGAGATCGCGTTCGCTTGCCGCCGCAACGACATCCGCAGCGCTGGGCCCAATCGACCCCATGCGCATGTCCAGCGGGCCATCGAAGCGGAAAGAGAAGCCGCGACCGGCCTCGTCGAGCTGCATCGACGAGACGCCAAGATCGAACACGATGCCTTCGACCGCCCGCCGCCCTGCCCGCTCCATTGCGGCTTCGAGATTGGAAAAACGATCCTCAACCAGCCTCAGCCGGCCGCCGGCCGAGGCCACCAGCGTTGTTCCACGCTCTATCGCCGTGCGGTCGCGATCCATCGCGATAACGCGGCAATCGGCCGCTGCAAGAATCTCGTGCGTGTAGCCGCCGACGCCAAACGTGGCGTCGATGTAAACCCCACCATCACGAACGTTGAGGAAGCCGGTAGCGACCGGGCCGAGCACGGGAATGTGGGAGGCCGGTCCGCCTGCGACAGCCGTGAAGCTGTCGCCGCCTGCCATCATTCCCGTGCTCCTGGCGCATCCTGCGCCCCCACCTGGGAACCAAGCTGGGCTTTCAGCGCACGCACCTTGCGGGTTGCCTCTGCGAGCTCGCTGCGAAACCGTTCGGGTTCCCAGATTTGAAATTTTTGGCCAAGACCAACGAACGCGACCGTGTCTTTGATCCCGGCGTGGGCCTTCAAAGATTCGCTCAAAATCACCCGCCCCTCGCCGTCCACCTTCAAAGTCTCGCTGGTGCCATAAAGTGCCGCCGCGAATTGCTCGCGCTCCTCCGAGTAGGGCGGGAAGCGCGCAATCAGCGCCTCGATCTCCGACATCAGCGCATTCCCTCCTGCATCGATCGCGGGCCGGTCGAACGCCGGATAGCAATAGAGGCCTTCGAATCCGTCGCGGCTCAGGACTGAACGGAACGAGGCCGGAATCGACACGCGTCCCTTCGCATCGAGCCTGAGCGTGACGTTCGACACGAACAGGTTCATCGCCCGCACCCCACGCAACTCCGACACGTCCCGCGCCTAGCATCACGAACGCTTGGCTGCCGGGGATCACGCCACGCTTCTGGCAGTTCCAAATATTCGGTCTGGCTGAGATATTGTGGGATATCATGGGTCTATATGGGCGTCAATGGACGCACCTTGCATACCGCCTTCCCGACTGGGGCGAAGCAATGAGTCCAGTAACTCCATTAAGCCACTCTTAAACTTAAAGAATTCTTTCCGCCCGGGGTCCCCGCCGCAGTGACCGGCACGGTTTTCGAGCCGGGGTGCTCTGTCGAAATGCGGACGCAAATTTCGGAACTAGGCCTTCCGGTGGCGAGTTGGCGTCAGCGACTGCCTGTCGGCCCCGGACAAGATGCGGTTCCACCGTCAGGCGAGGAACTTTTTGAGGAGGCAATCCATGTTGAAGAAACTCATGCTTGGCACTGCTGTGAGTGCCTTGATGCTGTCGGGCGCGATGGCGCAGACGCCGAATGCGCCCTCTTCGCCGGCATCCCCGCCCCCGAGCAGTGCGGCACCGACTACACCGCCGGCTGCAAAGGCACCTGACACATCGGGCAAAGCTAGCGACACCAGCAAATCGGCGGACGCGTCTACCAAGAAGGCGACGTTTGTCTCTACGCAGCAACCCGATCAATTGCTGGTGTCGAAATTCAAGGGTACCGACGTTCTCGGCTCCGATGGCAAGAGCATCGGCGATGTGAGCGACATCCTGTTTGACAAGTCGGGCAAGATCGAAGCTTACGTGATCAGTGTCGGCGGCTTCCTCGGCGTCGGATCGAAGTCGGTTGCGATGCCGCCAAGTTCGTTCGAAGTCGTTCCCGGTCAGAACGGCGCATCGCCGAAGCTTAAAACGGCCATGACCAAAGACCAACTCAAGCAGGCCCAGAACTTCAAACCGTACGAGCCGCCGCGTGCGACGACCGGATCGGGCGGTGGACTGGGTGGGGCGAAACCTGCTGGAGGCAAACCGGCCGGCATGCATTGATGCAGTCTGCGCATAAGTATTGATGCAGTCTGCGCATAAGTAGTGTGCGTTGAGTAGGTTGAATGCGTCTGTATGCGTGAGTGAGTAAAAAGGCCTGCATGCAAGAGCATGCAGAAGAAAACAGGTTTCAGGCGGTACTTGAGTGACGCCCTCGGCGGAGCTTGAGTGCCGCCTGAACTGTTGTTTACTGCCCGCCTGCCCTCTCGATTGCCACAAACAATCCGTTATGTTCCGCGCATGGAAGCATTCCAGCCGGATTCATTTATTGCGGCCGAGGTTGTGCCGTCGCCCAATTATGATGAGCGCAAGAACGGGCGTTCGCCCGATCTCATTCTGCTGCATTACACCGGAATGCTGGACGGGAAATCTGCGCTCGATCGGCTCTGCTCGCCGGAAAGCAAGGTGTCCTCGCACTACGTCGTTTTTGAAGACGGGCGGATCGTCCAGTGCGTGCTCGAGACGCATCGTGCCTGGCACGCCGGAATCTCCTCGTGGGCCGGCGAAACCGACATCAATTCGTGTTCGATCGGAATCGAGATCGTCAATCCGGGACATGAATTCGGCTACCCCGATTTTCCGCGCCGGCAGATCGCCGCTGTCATTGCGCTCTGCCGCTCGATTCTTGCGCGCCGCGGCCCGCTCAGCCCGGATCGCGTGCTCGCGCATTCCGATGTTGCGCCCGCGCGCAAGCGGGATCCGGGCGAAAAATTTCCCTGGTCGCTGCTGAGCGTATCCGGCGTCGGCCATTGGGTGCCGCCGGCGCCGCTCACATCGGACGGTGAACGCCTGCAGTTCGGCGACAGCGGTGAGAGCGTCGCGAAGGTCCAGCTTGCTTTGAGCAGCTACGGCTACGGCGCGCCGGCAACCGGCACCTATGACGACACGACACGCGATGTCGTCACCGCATTCCAGAGGCACTTCCGGCAGGCGCGGGTGGACGGCGTTGCGGATTTCTCCACATTGCAGACCTTGCACGCCTTGCTCAAAAGACGCCCCGCGCCGTTCCGCCGATTAACGGAGCCTGACGACTGGTCTTGACGCGGGCCGGCGCGCACCCCATGCCTAGCGCGTCAGTCGGCCGGACGGCCGCCCCGCGCCAATGCCGAAAGGCGGTCGGGGAGGAAAGTCCGGGCTCCATGGACAAACGGTGCCGGATAACGTCCGGCGGGGCGGTCCCTGCGTTCGCAGGGATAAACCTCAGGGAAAGTGCCACAGAGAACGAACCGCCGCGGCGCGTAGCGTATAGCTGCAGCAAGGGTGAAAAGGTGCGGTAAGAGCGCACCGCGCGTCCGGCAACGGACGCGGCAGGGCAAACCCCACCGGGAGCAAGACCGAATAGGAACGGCGCGGGAGCAATCCCGGATCAGTCCGGATCGGCCGTTCGGGTAGGTTGCTGGATGCG
>DASUKT010000071.1:0-9282 GCA_036278575.1 Pseudolabrys sp.
TTGTGCGTAGGGAATGCCGTTCGCTTTTGCAATGGCGAGTAAATCAAGCGAGCCGAGTCCGATCAGCAGAACCTCGACATTGCGCTTGCGCAGCGTTTGGACGATTTCGGTCAAGTTCTTGTGCATGGCCGCGGCCGGCACGTGCATACGCAGATCGTTGGTGCCGAACTCGACGATGGCGATATCGGTGTCCGGCCCGATGGCTTCATCGAAGCGTGCGAGCGCACCCTTGGTGGTATCGCCGCTGATGCCGGCATTGGTCACGCTGACGTCATAGCCTTTGGCGTGCAGCATTCTCTGGAGCTGGGCCGGGTAGGCGTCCTTCGGGTCGACCAGCCAGCCTTCGGTTGCGCTGTCGCCGAACGCAACAATGTGAATCGTCTTCGCCTGCGCTCCGCAGGCGAACGCCAATAAGCCAATGACGATGGCGATCAACGTCCGCATCAATTCAACACACCGACGATTGCGCCCATCAGGCACGTGGTCAGCGTGCCGGATACGATCGATTTCCCACCAAGTGAGATCACGTCCTTGCGGCGCTCCGGCGCCATGGTCGAAAGGCCGGCAATCATGATGCCAAGCGAGCCGAAGTTGGCGAATCCGCACATGGCATAAAGCATGATGAGCCGCGAGCGATCGTCGAGCGCACCAGCCGGCAGCTTGGCAAATTCGATGTAGGCGATCAGCTCGTTGAGCACGGTTTTGATGCCCATCAGCGATCCGGCCGTGACCGCCTGGCTCCATGGGATGCCCATCAGCCAGCAAATCGGCGCCATCACAAATCCAAGCAGGCGTTGAAGCGTAATGGGCGCGCCCGCAATATCGGGAGTCAAACTCAAGATCGAGTTTGCAAGATGCACTAGCGCTACCAGAACGATCAGCATCGCGACAATATTGAGCAGCAATTCAAGTCCTGCCGCCGTGCCTTTGGCGATGGCGTCCATCGTGCTGTCTGCAATTGGACCGATCTCAACCTTGGCGACTTCGGTGCGCTCGCCCGGCGCATCGGGCACCATCAACTGACTGATGAGCAAGGCCGCAGGCGCGCTCACAATTGAGGCGACCAAAATATGGCCTGCCACGTCGGGAATGACGTTTTTCAGCAGTGTCGCGTAAAGCACGAACACCGTGCCGGCGATTCCGGCCATTCCGCCGGTCATCACCATGAACAATTCGCCGCGGGTGAGTTTGGCCAGATACGGACGAATAAACAGCGGCGACTCCACCATGCCGAGAAAGATATTGGCCGCAGTCGAAAGCCCAACGGCGCCCCCGATTCCGAGTGTCCGCTCAAGCGCCCATGAAAATCCGCGCACGATGGGCGGCAGGATGCGCCAGTAGAATAGCAATGTTGTGAGCACGCTCATCACCAGCACGATCGGGAGCGCCTGAAAGGCAAGCACGAATTCCGCGCCCGGCGTTTTCAGGTCGAACGGCAGCGCGCCGCCGCCGATGTAGCCGAAGACGAAGGACGTACCCGCCTGGGTCGCGCCGGCAACAGCATTGACGACGCCGTTGACGGCGGCAAACGCCGTTTTGATCTGCGGAATCTTCAGCAGCAGCAGAGCGGTCACGAGCGTGACGATCAGGCTCGAGACGACGTTCTTCCACGCCACCGCGCGCCGGTTCTCGCTGATCGCCCATGCGATGGCGAGCAGAGCGACGATTCCGAGCGCGGACTGCAGGTGCAGCATCTAGCGCTCCGGCCGCGCGTGCCTACGCACCATCGACAAGGTCAGATCCCAGCCGTTGCGGATGTTGACGATCGCGAGCAGCAGCAAGGCCCCGCCGAGCACGTCGATCGCCCATTCCTTTTCGAAATAGACCAGCGCGGCTCCACTGAGCACTGCGATGTAGCCGATCGCCGGCAGGATTCCGTAAGCCAATCGATCGAAATTATCCTGGGTCATGCTGCTGGTAAGCACCATGAACATCACGAAGATCGACACGCCGATCCCGACCAGCGCGGCCGCGCCGATGACCCCGGCAAAGAATGGGGGCGCTATCGAGGGAACAAGAGACACTGCCGAAATGAAGAACACGGCGGCGAAATGAATGACGACAGGCGTCATAAAGGTCCGCGTTCCGATGGCGCCTTCGGCCGTCAGATAACCCACGCCGAGCGAAGCGGCGACAAACAGCAATGCAACCAGCGTGGCGCCTGCCGTGCCGACGAGCAGAAAGAAGTCGTGCCACTCCGCAAGTACGCGCCCCAGCGGCATCGATTTTGCTCAGCCCCGTCCGACAAACGGCATCTGGTTGGCCATGACCGTCATGAACAGCACGTTGGTATCGAGCGGCAGGCCGGCCATGTAGACGACGGCGTCGCCGACATACTTTGCATCCATCCGCGCTTCGACCTTCTTGCTGCCGTTCGGCTGCAACACGCCTTCGCCCTGCACCATGCGTTCCGTCATCGGCGTCGCGGCGTTGCCGATGTCGATCTGACCGCAGCAAATATCGAACGGACGTCCATCGAGCGCCGTCTGCTTCGTCAGCCCGGTGATGGCGTGTTTGGTCGACGTGTAGGCAACCGACATCGGCCGCGGCGTATGCGCGGAGATCGAGCCGTTATTGATGATACGGCCGCCGCGCGGCGTCTGATTTTTCATGATCCGGAAGGCTTCCTGCGTGCAGAGGAAGGGGCCGGTCAGATTGGTGTCGACGACAGCCTTCCAGCGCTCTACCGGCAAATCTTCCAGTGACATGGCCGGCGCGCCGATGCCGGCATTGTTGAACAGCACGTCAAGCCGGCCATAGGTGTCTTTTACTTTTGCGAACAGCGCTTTGATCGAAGCCGGGTCTGCGACGTCGGTTGGCACTGTCAGGCTTTTGCCGCTTGCCCCTTCTTTCGCAACTTCATCGAGCTTTTCCTTGCGGCGTCCCGTAAGGACGACAGTGTAGCCGGCGTCCATCAGCGCGAGGGCCGCGGCCCGGCCAACGCCAGTACCCGCTCCGGTGACGATTGCGATTTTTTCCGTGGCGCTCATTGGCATTCCTTCCGTGCAAAATGGATTGGAAACGCCATATCACAAAAGACCAGCCGCGCCATCCGGCCCGGGGGCGGCTAGCCGTGTACTCACAACGCAGCGCCTCAGATCGAGTGTTGGATCCCCAATTGAGGATCGACTCTCACTCAGCGGCTGTAGCGATGACGCCTTTGTTGAAGAATTTCGGATCCACCGCATCAACCGGATCGTCGGCGAGGCGGCACGCCTTGCGATAAAAGATATCGAGGTATGCCTTCAGGTCCTCAAGTGAGGCTCCGGACAGGTGCGCGGGAAAACTGATCGTCACGCGGCCTTCATCCAGCGTGAAGATTTCCTGACCCGTGTTGTTGCTTGTCTTCAATACGCTCGCGATAGACATGTGTTGCTCCCTGGTTATCGACCACTCATGGGCCCCCGAGCAACCGCTTTGGAAGAGTAGCGGCAATTAACGCCCGCCCCGCGGATATTGATTCCGCCCTGCTGGTCCGAAATCAACAGCCATCCGGAACAGATGGTTAAGCAGCGAGGTAAATTTGTACAGACGCCTTAACGTCAGGCACGCTGTCCTTTGTCCCGCCGATGAGCAAAAGTGCGCTGCCGTCGGGGCGGAAAGCACGCCATTGCTGCGATTGAGTCGGCAAGCACACATTGCCGCGAGAAGATGCATCCCAATCAAAAATCGCGTGCAAGGCGCTCAAGATGGCGTTTTGCACGCGCATCGTACGTACCGATTGTGCAGGGCGGCTCAGGGGTAAGATCAGCCCGCGAACGCGGCGATTTCGTCGCCAGGCCTGGCGCCGGGCGTCTGTAGCCGCTGCGAAATTTCCGCAGCGGTCATCGGCTTGCCGAAACGGTAACCCTGCATTGAGTGGACGCCAGCTGCGCGCAGAAACAGATGCTGGTCGGCAGTTTCCACGCCTTCCGCGGTCACCTTCATTCCGAGACCGCGGCCGAGGCTCACGACCGCATGGACGATGGCGGCAGCGTCCGCGGCTTTTTCGATCGACGAAACGAAGCTTTGGTCGATCTTGAGCTTGTCGAACGGAAAACGCCGCAGATATTGCAAGCTTGAGTAGCCGGTGCCGAAGTCGTCGAGAGCGAGGCGTATGCCTAGCGCCTTCAGACGGATCATGGATGCCTCGGCGGTCTCGGCATTGCCGATAAGGGTACTTTCGGTGAGTTCAAGCTCCAGCCGGGCGGGATCGAATCCTGTTTCGGCGAGTGTTTGGTGCACGATGTCGTAGAAATCGCTGCGACGGAATTGCAGCGGTGACACGTTGACGGCGACGGATATGCCCGGCCACGCCAGCCCATCGGTGCAGGCGCGGCGCAGCACCCATTGGCCAAGCTCGTTGATAAGCCCGCTGTGCTCGGCAATGGCAATGAATTCGGCCGGCGAAATCGGACCCCGTTGAGGATGGGTCCAGCGGCAAAGCGCTTCGACACCGACGATGGTCGCACCGCTGTTGTTGACCAGGGGCTGATACAGCAACCTCAGCGCGCCATTTTCGATCGTATGGCGCAGGTCGGCTTCGAGCAGCTTGCGGTTGGAAAGGTCGGCGTCCATGGCCGCGTCATAAACGCATGCGCGGTTGCGGCCTTCGTTCTTGGCGCGGTAGAGCGCGATATCGGCATAGCGCATGATATCGGCGGCATCGCCGGATTTTTTCTCGATTGCGGCGATGCCGATCGAGGCGCCGATAACGATGGTCTGTTTGTTGATGAGGTAAGGCGCGCAGATCGTGGCGATCAGCCGTTGCGCCATCGTCATCATTTTGTCCGGCTCTGAACCGACCGAGGAGATGACCGCGAACTCGTCTCCGCCGAGGCGCGCCACGAGGTCGTCGCCGCGCAGCGTATGTGAAAGCCGCAGCGTGACGTTGCGGATCAGCTCATCGCCTATGGGGTGTCCAAGCGTGTCGTTGACTTCCTTGAAATGATCGAGGTCGATGTAAAAAACGGCGGCTGGCGGTCGTCCGTCTCGCACTTCTTCGATCACCGCTTCCAGGCGCTCTCCGAAGAAAATGCGATTGGGCAGTCCGCAAAGCGGATCATGCATGGCGAGATGACGCAGCCGCGTCTCGCCGGCGGAAATCGCCGCGGCAGTCCGGCGCATGTAACGAAGAACGAACGCCGCAAGCAGCGCAAAACCCGCAAGAGCAACGGCGATAAAGGGGACGACGCTATTGACGATATCGGCGCCGGGTTGCTGCGGCGCCCATGCAAAACGGGCGATCGTCGTACCGGCTGGATCGCGCAGGTTATAGATAAACTCGCGAGGGATTGCCGGCGCGCTTCCCGCCATATGCAAATTGGTGAGCCGCAACCGTGCCGACACGTTCGCCAGCATGGTATCGTCGATATACTTTACCGATACGACGATCGGCGCGCTGTGCCCGCCCGGGAGCGAAGAACTCGGTCCAACCGTCACCGCCGTGACGATTGCCGGACGTCCCAGGAATTTGCGCGCCACTGTGATTTTCCGGTTGGCGGCCGCGATCGTCGCGGGGGCTGTTTCGGTTAGAGGTGCACCTGGACTTGCTTCTTTGCGCAACGAGACAATAACGGGATCGATGTCCTGCCGAGCGGCCTTGAACCAGGTCGTATCCGCGTCCGTCTTGTCCGCCAGAGAATAGATCAGGCGGTCGTTCTCATCGACGATGAAGACGAGGTTTTGATCGAAAAAGGATTCAAGCCACAGGCCGAGATGCTGCTGCACCCATTGCCGATCGAACTTGTCACGGATGTGATAGATGGCCGCGTCCGTGGAGATGACGCTGTCCATTTCGCGCAGAACGCTCGTGCCGTAATTTTCGATGGCACGGGAAACCAGTTGCCGTTCGCGATCGACCGCGGAGCGATCTGCGTGCTCTGCGGAGGAAAGCACGGTCACGACGATGCAGACGATGGCGACGGCAACAATGACGCCAATCGGAACCACGATGCTCAAGCGAGCGCGGTCCCAACTGGTGTATTGCCGTTCTTCGGCGGAACGCGGGCGAGCCCTGGCCTGCATCCTCCGATTTCCTCCACTTACGTCCGGCGCCCGAATTGGCGCGAAAGCTAGGGGAGAAAGCTTGCAAAACGCTTTCGTTACAGAGATTTGCGGGGTGAAATGCGTTCTCGGGAACGCTCTGGAGGCCGCAATTCGATCAATGCCGTTAACAAGTGGTAAACGACCACTCCGTCGGCCGCCGACCACGTGCCGCCGCGGCGGGAGGGCGGGCAGAACTCCCGCCGGTTTTCACCCTTCTTGAGCGCCGCCGTTCGGAAGGGTAGGCAGGGGGTTCAGGTGGGTACGATGGCAAGTATGGTCGACAGCACGCCTTCCGCGATCGTCACCGCGGCCGTTCTGGTTATCGGTGACGAGATCCTGTCCGGCCGAACCAAGGACAAGAATATCGGCTACATCGCCGAGTATCTGACGGCGCTGGGCATCGATTTGCGCGAGGTGCGGGTCGTTCCCGACGTTGAGGAAGAGATCGTATCGGCGCTCAATGCGTTGCGCGCGCGCTACACCTACGTGTTTACGACCGGCGGAATCGGGCCGACGCACGACGACATCACGGCGGACTGTGTGGCCAAGGCATTTGGGGTTGCGATCGATCATCACCCGGAAGCGGTTGCCATCTTGAGGGAGCGCATGGCCAAAACCGGGGGCGAACTCAACGAGGCCCGCATGCGCATGGCTCGAATCCCGGAGGGCGCGACGCTCGTTTACAACAAAGTCTCCGGTGCGCCGGGCTTCTGGATCGGCAACGTCATCACCATGGCTGGCGTGCCCGCGATCATGCAGGCGATGCTCGATGAGGTTGCACCAAAACTGAAGACCGGCACGCGATTGCTGTCGGAAACCATTCGCGCGGACGCCAAGGAAGGGGATGTCGGGACGGAATTGGGCCAGATCGCCAAGGCTAATCCGGACGCGATCATCGGCAGCTATCCGTTCTTTGACGAGAAACTTGGAGCCAACACCAACATCGTGGTGCGCTCGCGCGATGCAGCGCGGCTGGCGCAAGTGAAGGCCGAAGTCGAGGCGATGCTCGTGCGCATCAAGGCGGCTTTGCTCTCGGCGGCAGTGCGCTAGGAATCGAATATGCAGCAGCCGCAGGTCGGGCAAAGAGCGCAACCAAGGCCGGAAAAAATCTTTCCGGTCTCGTGGGACCAGTTTCACCGCGACTCGCGAGCGCTCGCCTGGCGCCTGCACGAAGCGGGACCGTTCGACGCCATCGTTTGCATTACGCGCGGCGGGTTGGTGCCGGCGGCAATCGTCGCGCGCGAACTGAATGTGCGGCTGATCGAAACCGTTTGTGTCTCAAGCTACCAAAATTACGAGAACAAGGGCACGGTCAAAGTGCTCAAGACGGTGGCGCAATCGATCGTGAACGTCGGCCGGGGCGCGGGGAAAAGTGTCTTGATTGTCGACGATCTGGTCGATACCGGAAAGACGGCACGCGTCGTGCGCGAGCTGTTGCCCAAGGCGCATTTTGCCACAGTTTATGCCAAGCCGATGGGACGGCCGCTGGTCGACACCTTCGTCACCGAAGTTTCGCAGGACACCTGGATCTATTTTCCGTGGGATACGGGTTTGGCTTTTCAACCGCCGATCCGCGAGGGTGGC
The DNA here is from genome assembly GCA_036278575.1 of Pseudolabrys sp. Classification (GTDB taxonomy): domain Bacteria; phylum Pseudomonadota; class Alphaproteobacteria; order Rhizobiales; family Xanthobacteraceae; genus Pseudolabrys. The sequence goes on from DASUKT010000071.1 coordinate 7,612, forward strand.
GACTAATCACGCGAATTGCAAAGGGGTGGAGGAAATGACGGTATTCACGCGACGACAATTGCTGGCTGCAACGGCGGGCGCGGCTGCGGCCGCCACGACACGTGGCGCTTTCGCGGAAGACAAATATGCGAGCCGGCCGGTGCATATTCTCGTCGGCTATGCGGCGGGCGGTGGCGTCGATATCGTCGCGCGGCTCATCGGCGATCCGATGAAGGATGCTCTTGGCCAGACCGTCATCGTTGAAAACCGCCCCGGCGCGAGCGCCATGATCGCGACCAACGCCGTCGCGAAGGCGGCGCCCGACGGCTATACGCTGCTGATGGCGGCATCGGGCGAGGTCGCGATCAATCAATTGCTGTTCAAGGAGAAGATGCCTTACGACGCGGCGAAGGAGCTTACGCCGGTCGCGCTCATCGGCATCGTGCCGTGCGTCGTCGTCGTTGCATCATCGACGCCGGTGCACAATCCGAAGGAATTGATTGCCTATGCGAAGGCGCATCCGGGCAAGCTTTCGTTCTCGTCATCGGGCGTCGGCAATCCGCAACAGCTCGCCGGCGAACTGATGAACAGCATGGCGGGCATCCACGTGCTGCACGTCCCTTATCGCGGCTCTGCGCCGGCGGTCACCGATGTCGCCGCCGGCGTCGTCACCATGAGTTTTTCGTCGCTCGCTGCCGCCTTGCCGCTGATCCAGGGCGGCAGATTACGCGCCGTCGCGGTAACCTCGCGCGAGCGCATGCCGCAATTACCCGACGTCGCGCCTTTGAGCGAAGGCGCACCGGGTCTGAAAGATTACGAGCTGTTGAACTGGTTCGGCATGTTCGCGCCGGCCGGAACGTCGTCCGATATCGTCGGCCGGCTCAACACGATCGTCAACGATACGCTGGAAGATCAGTCGGTTGCCAAAAAGCTGATGGTGCAGGGCATCATTCCGAAAAAGATAACGCCTGCCGAATACAAGAGCTTTGTGCACTCCGAGACCGCCAAGTTCGGCCGGATCGTCGAAGAAGCGCATATCACGCTGGAGCAGAAATGATCGATCGAGCGGGCAGAATCTCGCCGGCGCCACTTTGCCGATTTCTGTTCACGCTTGCGCTGGCATTTGCCGTTTCCGCGTCAGCGGCGCTACCGGCATTCGCACAGTCCTTGGCCGGCTATGGCGTGGTGTTGATGCACGGCAAGCACGGCCGGCCCGGCGGCCCGATCGGCGGAGTCGCCGCTGCCTTGCGGTCGGCAGGTGCAACGGTTGTCATGCCGGAAATGCCATGGTCGCGTGCGCGCATGTACGATGCCTCGTACGGTCAGGCGATGGCGCAGATCGATGCCGCCGTAAAAAGATTGCGGGCGGAAGGCAAGCGCAAGATCGCCATCGGCGGCATGAGTTTCGGCGCCAATGCCGCGATCGGGTATGCGAGGCGTCATGGCGATATCGCCGCTGTGCTCGCACTGTCACCCGGGCACACGCCGGAGTCGCCGATCTTTCAAAACGCGGTCAGAGAATCCGTGGCAAAGGCCAAACAACTCCTCGCCGGCGGCAAGGGCGACCTGCAGACAAATTTTACGGACCTCAACCAGGGCGCCAGGTTTCAGGTGAGTGCGACGCCTAAAGTCTATCTCAGCTATTTCGATCCGCATGGACCGGCTTCGATGACGGCCAATGCCGCCGCCATG
>DASUKT010000072.1:0-4491 GCA_036278575.1 Pseudolabrys sp.
GTGCCTTTCTCGACTTCCTCGAACCGCCACGGATTGCCGCGGATGGGATAAAGCACGAGCTCGTCGCGATCGATCTGCCACGACTTGAAGCCCGCGCGCACGATCGCGGGATCGCAGCCTTGCTTCACCGACAGCGTGAGAGCGCCGGCCGCAGCAGCAAGCGTCACCGTGCACACCGGCGCGCCACCGCCGCGCACGATCGCCCAGTCGCCGGCAAGCTCGCCGGGCTGACGGCCGGGCGCGCCGGCGTCGGCTGCGTTTTGCAAAAACAGAACGCCGACACCCGGCGTCGGCGCTTCATAAATGCCGGTTTCGACCTCGCTGAACGAGACCACAGCCTTGCCGCGGGCATCGAGCAGATAAAGCAAATCGTTATCCGGAAATTTCCAGCCGGCCACATCGGCAACAAAAGGAAAGAGCGCCGCGCAGCCCGCATTGAATTCGACCTTCAATCCGACTGGGGATGGATCGTTTTTAAACGTGACAGAGCAAATCTTTTCGCGGTCGGCATTGGAAAATTCCCACGTGCCGAGAACGGCCTTGGCGGAGTCGCCAAGCTGCGGCGCCGTTTGCGCGAAGGCAGCGGAGACTTCAAGACAGAATGCGCCAACGATGAGAAGACGGATCATGTACGGCACGGCGCTCTACCAGCTTGTCATTCCGGGGCGCGGACAAAGTCCTCGAACCCGGAATCCATAAACACAGACCGGGAGTATGGATTCCGGGTCTGGCCCGGAGCCTGCCGTCGGGCCGCGCTTCGCGCGGGCCCGTTGGGCCCGTCCCGGAATGACGTGATAGTATACACGCGCGCTCCTCACCGCTTTTTCGGCGGATACGGCGTCTCCGGCACCGGCGTCAATGGCGGCTTGCCGGCCGTCCAGGCGAGGAGATTATCGACGACGAGTTGGTCCATTGCCGAACGCGTTGCTTCACTGGAAGACCCTAGGTGCGGAAACAGCACGACATGATCCATCTCGACCAACTCTTTCGGCACGTGCGGCTCGTTTGCAAAAACGTCGAGGCCGGCGGAATAGATCTTGCGGGATTTTAGCGCGTCGATAAGCGCCGGCTCATCCACGACCGATCCGCGCGCCATGTTGATCACGATGCCATTGGGGCCGAGCGCCTCGAGCACGTCCTTGTCGATCATGTTTTTCGTCGCCGCACCGCCGGGGACAATCACCATCAGCGTATCGACGCCGTGCGCCATGTCGATGAGCTTGGGATAATACTTGTACTTTGCGTCCGGCTGCGGATTGCGGCTGTGATAGACGACCGGAACGCCGAAAGCCTCGAGGCGGCGCGCGATCGCCTTGCCGATGCGCCCGAGACCGACGATGCCGACGGTGCGATTGCGCAGCGTTGCCTTCGTTAGCGGATAATGCCCCTGCGGCCACTTGCCGGCCCGAATGTAACGATCGGCCTGCGGGAATTCGCGGATGGTGCAGAGGAGCAGGCCGAGCGCGGTGTCGGCGACCTCCTCATTGAGCACCTCCGGCGTATTGGTGACGATAATGCCGTGCTCGCCGGCCCACCTGGCATCGATGTGATCGTAGCCCACGCCGAAACTCGAAATCTGCTCGAGGTTCGGGAAGCGCTGCATAAAATTTCCATCAATTTTATTGGCTGTATAGGCGACGGCCAGCGCGCGCACCTTGCCGCCGATGGACTTGATAAAGGCGTCCTGGTCCTTGGCGTCGAAGAGATGATGGAGTGTTACGGCAGGCTCAAGACCGCCGACAATCACGGGTTTTTTGTTTCCCACCAGCAGCACGTCGGGCTTTTCGCCAGCCATTTTTTCGCTCCATTATTCCAGTGAATCGCAACGCCACCGCCATCGAGGAACCGGCCGCTGTTTCATTCTTAAACCTTGTGCATGGCGCGGCGGAAGACCATAAACCCGGCGGGCGGCGCTGGCAGAAAGAATTCGACATGGACGCAGGTTTGAACGGGGCCGCCACGGCCATTCGGCACAGCCCGAGCCTTGCCCTGCGCAAGCTGGTCATCGGGCTGACCATCGCGCTTTCGATCGGATTCCTGTTCGTTGCCGGGTCGTACTGGCGCGACGGCGGATTTGTCCATGAAAGCATCGAGTGGATCGGAATCATACTCATCGTCACCTGCATTCTCGGCCGCACCTGGTGCCAGCTCTATATCGGCGGGCGCAAGCACATCGAGCTTGTGACGCAAGGCCCCTATTCCGTGAGCCGCAATCCGCTTTACCTGTTTTCGATCGTCGGCGCGCTCGGCATCGGCGCGCAATTCGGCAGCTTGACCGTTGCGCTGGTGTGCGGAATTTTTGCGTGGGCGGTGTTTCTGTGGACGGCCTGGCGCGAAGAGGCCGCCCTGCTAGGACAATTTCCCGAAGACTACCGGCGCTATATTGCACGCGTGCCGCGTTTCCTGCCCAAGTTTGCGATTTGGGAAAGCCCCGCGACACTTCTGGTGCAGCCACGGACCATCATCACCACGTTTCTCGATGCGCTGCTGTTTCTGATCGCCATCCCGCTCGTCGAGCTGTTCGAATACCTGCACGATTCCGGAATATTGCCGCTGTATTTCACGCTGCCATAACCGGCCGCGGCATCACACCAGCGCCGTCACAGGATTTTCAACAAAGTTCTTGAATGCGGACAGCAGTTCGGCGCCGAGCGCGCCGTCCACCACCCGATGATCGCATGACAGCGTCACGGTTATCTGGCTCACGAATTTCACGCCACCGTCTTCCGCCTCGACCGGCGCGCGGCGCGAGGCACCGACCGCCAGGATGGTCGCATGCGGCGGATTGATGATGGCCGAGAATTCACGCACGCCGTACATGCCGAGATTTGAGATGGCTGAGGCGCCGCCTTGGTACTCGCGCGGCTGAAGTTTCTTCGCACGCGCGCGTTCGGCAAGGTCTCGCATCTCGGCGGAGATCTTGGTGAGCGTTTTCGCTTCCGCGTTGCGGATGACCGGCGTGATGAGGCCGCCGTCGAGCGCGACGGCGACACCGATATCCGACGATTTGAAGCACAGGATGCGGTCGCCGGCCCATACAGCGTTGGCGGCCGGAATGCGCTGCAAGGCAGCCGCCCACATTTTGATGATGAAGTCGTTGAGCGAAAGCTTGAATGCCTCCGCCCTTCCCTCTCCCGCTTGCGGCGGAGGGTTAGGGAGGGGGGACGCCGCCGCGTTCGCTTCCTCGCGCATCGCGAGAAGCCTGCCGATGTCGATATCGGCGGTGAGATAGAAATGCGGGATGGTTTGCTTCGCCTCGACCAGCCGCCGCGCAATGGTCGCGCGCATGGAATCGAGCGGCAGTTCCTCGTAAGCGGCGCCTTCGTACAAGGCTTTCACCTGCGCTGCACTCGGGCCAACAGGCATCGCGGTAGCGATTGCTGGCGCAGCATGCTCCACGTCGGCAGCGACGATGCGCCCGTGCGGACCGGAGCCGGAAATGCGCGAGAGGTCAATGCCGCGCTCGCCGGCAAGCCGGCGCGCGAGCGGGGTAACCGTTGTGCCGCCGGCCAGCCGCGCCGGACCGTAATTGCGCTCCGGGGTCATCACGACGCGAAACGGATCGCGCTGCGCGAACGGTACCGTTGAGCGCGGTGCGCTATCAGGTGTCCGCTCGTACCCGCGCGAGCGGGAACCCAATTCTTCCTTACGCACGTCGGTTTTTTGCCCCTGGGTCCCCGCTTGCGCGGGGACGAGCGGAGATTGGGGCGCGCCCTGTGAAGCGGCCGCAGCCTTGGGCTGAGCCGCCTCACCCGCGCCGGAGATAACCGCCACCACCGCGCCGACCTTGGCGGTTTCGCCCACCTGGAAGCGGATGTCACTCAGCGTTCCCCCGACCGTCGACGGCACTTCCATCGAGGTCTTGTCGGTTTCGATCTCGAAGAGGTTGTCACCCGGCTTCACGGCATCGCCGGCCGACTTGAACCATTTTACGATCTTGCCCTCGGCGACGGTCTCGCCGAGCTGCGGCATCAGGACGTCCATTTTAGCCTTCCAAGCCCTCTTGCTGTCATGCCTCGCGAAAGCGGGGCATCCAGTACTCCGCAGCAAAGGCGGTGTTTACTGGATCGCCCGCTTTCGCGGGCGATGACAGCAGTATATGTCGCAAGCTCACCAACTCACCGAGACGTACTGCGTCTCCATGAATTCCATCATGCCCTCGTGCGCGCCTTCACGGCCGAGGCCGGATTGCTTCGTGCCGCCGAACGGCGCCGCCGGGTCGGAGACGAGCCCCCGATTGAGGCCGATCATGCCGAAGTCGAGCTTCTCCGACACGCGCATGCCGCGGCTCAAATCTTTGGTGTAGAGATAGGCGACGAGGCCATATTCGGTGTCGTTGGCGCGCTTGATCGCTTCGTCCTCGCTTCTGAACGTCTGGATCGAGGCGACGGGCCCGAAGATTTCCTCGTTCAGCATTTTCGAATCATTGGACACATTCGTGAGCACGGTCGCCGGATAAAAGAAGCCGGGCCCGTCGGGCAACTTGCCGCC
>DASUKT010000073.1:0-2780 GCA_036278575.1 Pseudolabrys sp.
GTGCCTTTCGTGGTCGCGAACATCACGTCGAGGTTCGCCCACGTCTTTTCGTCCTCGGGCAGCGGCATGATGGTGGTGATGGTCTCGCCTTGATCGAGCGGCAGGATGTTAATGAGCGCCTTGCCCTTCGCCTGCGGTGCGGCCAGCGGCAGCCGCCAGACCTTCTCCTTGTAGACTTTGCCGCGCGAGGAAAAGAACAGCACCGGCGCATGCGTCGAGGCGACGAACAGGCGCGAGACGAAATCCTCTTCGCGCGTTTGCATGCCGGAGCGGCCCTTGCCGCCACGCCGTTGCGCGCGATAGGTCGAAAGCGGCACGCGCTTGATGTAGCCGAGGTGCGAGACGGTGACGACCATGTCTTCGCGCTGGATCAGGTCTTCGTCCTCGACCTGCGCCTCTTCCTCGGCAATGAGCGTGCGACGCGGGGTGGCGAACTCGTCCTTCACCGCCGCCAGCTCTTCCTTGACGATCAACTGAATACGCGAGCGCGAGCGCAGGATTTCAAGATAATCCGCGATTTCGGCGGCAAGCTTGTCCAGTTCCTCGCTGATTTCTTCGCGCCCCAGCGCGGTCAGCCGCTGCAGGCGCAAATCGAGAATAGCTTGCGCCTGCTCGGCAGAAAGCCGCGTGGTCCCCGCTTCTGAAACCGTATGACGCGGATCGTCGATCAAGGTCACCATCGAGGCGACGTCGCGCGCCGGCCATTCGCGCGCCATCAAGGCCTCGCGCGCTTCCTTCGGATCCTTGGCGCTGCGAATCAGCTTGATGATTTCATCGATGTGGGCGACCGCGATCGCAAGCCCGACCAGGACGTGCGCGCGGTCGCGCGCCTTGCCCAGCAGATATTTGGTCCGCCGCGAGATCACTTCCTCGCGAAAGGCAATGAACGCGACCAGCATATCCTTCAGGTTCATCACCTGCGGACGGCCGCCGTCGAGCGCCACCATGTTGGCGCCGAAGGACGATTGCAGCGGCGTGAAACGATAGAGCTGGTTGAGCACCACGTCGCGCTCGGCGTCGCGTTTGAGCTCGATCACCACGCGATAGCCTTCGCGGTCGGATTCGTCGCGCAGATCGGCGATGCCGTCGATCTTCTTGTCGCGCACCAGCTCGGCGATGCGCTCGACCATGTTCGCCTTGTTCACCTGATAGGGAATTTCGGTGACGATGATCGCCTCGCGCTCCTTGCGGATGGTCTCGAACGTCACCTTACCGCGCATGATGATGGAGCCGCGGCCGGTCGCGTAAGCGCTGCGAATGCCCGCACGGCCGAGAATGATGCCGCCGGTCGGGAAATCGGGTCCCAGCACGATGCCGTTCAGGTCGTCGATGCTCAGCGCCGGATCGTTTATGAGCGCGATGCACGCATCGATCACCTCGCCGAGATTGTGCGGCGGGATGTTGGTGGCCATGCCGACGGCGATGCCGCCCGCGCCGTTCACCAGCAGATTGGGAAAGCGCGCCGGCAGCACCAGCGGCTCGTGCTCGGAATTGTCGTAATTGTCCTGGAAATCGACGGTATTCTTGTCGATGTCTTCAAGCAGCGAATTGGCGACCTTGGCGAGCCGCACTTCGGTGTAACGCATGGCTGCCGGCGGATCGCCGTCGACCGAGCCGAAGTTGCCCTGCCCGTCGACGAGCGGCAGGCGCATGGAAAATTCCTGCGCCATGCGCACCAGCGCGTCGTACACCGCCTGATCGCCGTGCGGATGATACTTACCGATGACGTCGCCGACGACGCGTGCCGATTTGCGGTACGGCTTGTTCCATTCGTAGCCGTTCTCATGCATCGAATAGAGGATGCGCCGATGCACGGGCTTGAGGCCGTCGCGCACATCCGGCAGCGCGCGCGACACGATCACGCTCATCGCGTAATCCAGATACGAGCGCTTCATCTCGTCGGTGATGGAAACCGGGCGCACGTCGGAGGGATTTCCATCCCCCGATTTGGGATTTTCAGAGTCGGCCAAGGGTGAGTTCCAAAACGGCTGTCGAGTCGAATTTTTTGTAGCTGATTCAAGCCCCCGTTGCCACCCGAAAACAGCCTCGGAGGAGGCTATTTTATCGTGTTCTGTCAGATATTTAGTAATGGCTGCTGACGATTGCCAGCCCGCATCGAATTGACCCCGGCCAAGCCGCTCGCTAGGCCGGTTTCATGCCGTCCGAATTCGTCATTTCCGCGCTGGTGACTTTGCTGGTCGTGGTCGACCCGATCGGCCTCGTGCCGGGCTTTCTTGCGCTCACGCACGAGCTGCCCGAAGGAGCCAAACGCAATGTCGCGCTGCGTGCATCGTTCATCGCGGCCTGCATTCTTGCCGGCACCGCGCTGATCGGCGAATGGCTGCTGCGCGCGCTGGCGATTTCATTGCCTGCGTTTCACATCGCCGGCGGCCTTTTGCTGTTCTCCATTGCGTCCGAAATGGTGTTCGGCGTGCGCATCGTGCGCCAGTCGAAGCAGGCGGAAGATGCTGTCGAGGAGCACGTGCGCAATATCGCCGCCTTCCCGCTCGCCATTCCGTTGATGGCGGGACCCGGAGCGATCACCGCCGTGGTGCTGCTTTCGGAGCGCGCGACCGGCAGCTCAGCGATGCTCGCGGCATTGCTCGTTATAATCGCCGTCGTTTGCGCGGTGTGCTTCGCCGTGTTCGTAATCGCGCCGCGCATCGGCCGCATGGTCGGCGCGACCGGCAATGTCGTGCTCTCGCGCCTGCTCGGCGTGCTGCTCGCCGCGCTCGCCGTTCAATTCGTCATCGACGGTGTGCGCACAGTGCTGGCGGGGT
>DASUKT010000074.1:0-4582 GCA_036278575.1 Pseudolabrys sp.
GACAAGCGAGGCAAGCTGCGGACGCACCAACCTGATGCGCACGATTGCCTCGCCGTCCTTGCCGTGATCGAGCGAAACCGCGCGGACGATGCGGGCCGTATCCGCCTTGAGCGCCGAGACATCGATTTTGGCGGCGCTGTCGAACACCAGCCACAGCATGTCAGCTCGCCGAAACACGGCCGCCGGCGTCGGCACCGCAAAGGGAAAATCGACGCTCAAATTGTCGCCCGTCTGCACCACGTCGGCCACCACCGCCGCGCTAGGATCGAGCAATGGCGATGAATGCCGCTGCGACGGCTTTGCTTTCGCCTCAACCTGCTTTGCTTTGGGCGGTTGCGGCTTTGCCCGTTCGGCCCCATGACCGGATTGTTCCGTTGCGATTGCTGGCCCGGTCGGTGCACCGTGCTTTTCTGCATGTTCGGCCGTTTGAGGCTTTTCCGGTTTTGGGAGCGGAGCAGATGGTGTTGGTAACGCAGATGCAACCGCATTCTTCGCAGGCATTGTTCGCGGAGCGCTGACGACAGGCATCTTGTCACCGGGAGCAGCGCCGGCATGCGGCTCGCTTACTTTGATTGCCGGAACCATTGGGCCGCCGCCGGTGCCGACATCGACCATAAAGCTTCGCCCATCCTGGAATGCGCGCAGCTCCGGTTTACCTTTGAAAGTAAAAACGACTTGCGCCGATGCATCGGCCTGTTTGCCTTCGATTGATGAAAGCGCGGCCGGCAACGATGCTTTTGCGTCGGCCAAATCCCACCTGATCGATCGATTGAAATTGAGCGTAAGCTTTCCGTCCGTCCGGCTTGGACTGGCACTCGCGCCTTCCGGCAGGCTGAATTCGTAGCGCATAAATGTCGGTTGCGTGCCGACCTTCACGCGAATGGTCGGCGCCGGTGATTTTGGCTTGTCACCACGCTCGCGGTGGAGCTCCCGCTCTGCCTTGCGCGCGCGCTCCGCGAGCTCGTCAATGACCTCCTGCGGCAAGCCGGGTAAAATTCCGGTCCATGTCATCGGCAGAAGATCGATGTAGAGGTGCTCCGCCGCCGGAATAACGTTGAACTTGAGCTTGCGTGCGAGGGCAAGACGAATTGCGGTGCCATCGGGGTCGCGCCGCGCGGCACTGATGTAATCGGAAGCTTGCAGCGCAATTTTATCGACCGGAATGGCGACAGGCCTGTCGAATTTGATGACCATAATGGCGCCGGACAGCGTGACCTGCGCCTTCACCTCGTCGGCAAACCGGAACGCCAGACGAGCATAACCGGCGTCGGTTTCGATGCTAAGCGTGCCTTTCAGCGGCTCAATCGCGGCGCTCGACCGCGCGATTGGCAGCACCAACATGCACAGGGCGGCCAGCGCAAGACAGCATTGGCCGATGCGTCGCAAGGCGCACGCGTGCACGCTGCTCAAGCTGATCGATCCGACCGGCATGACCACTCCACCGGCCTTGGCGCCGGTCACAACAGCCTATGTTTTGGCGTTTAACGTTGCCTTAACCGTGCCGAAATCATTGCGCGGTCGGCTGGCCTTCGATTTTTGGAAGCGCGTTGGCCGACTGTGGCTTCTTGACGTCGGCTGCGCGGTTGGCAAGCTCAACCGTAAGCCGTTCCGCGGCTTCCGGAGTCATCTGGGCGAGAATGTCCGACATCTTGCGCGGATTGATCAGCGTGACGACCTGAACCAGGATTCTCAGGTCGAGCCGGTCGAAGATTCGCGCTGCGTCCTTTGCTTTCATGTTCTCGTACATCGTGACGATGCTCTTGAAACGGTCTTGCCCGGCTTTGTCCTGGCTTTCGGTCGCCGTATCGACCCGAGTCTTGATGTCCTTTAATTCTTCAACCCGCGCCTCAACACGCTTCTCAGCCGCCTTGATAAGGTTTTCCCGCATGTCCAATTCGCGGTTACGCTTTTCCAGCGACTCGTTACGCTCATGCAGCCGCTTGAGAATGGCGCGCTCGCCCGGCGAATTAACCTGGCCCGGCTCCATTTTGTATTCGTTGCCGTCGATATCGAGTTTGGCCTGGGGGGGCGGCTTTGTGCTGGATCTCAAGGGCTCCGATGTCGAAGCCGCCGCCGGCGGGCTTTCGCCAGTCGAGCCGGTAATGTCATTTGCGTCCCCGCCGTAGTTGAACATTTCCTGTGCCCAAGAGCGCTTTGCGGCGCCGCCATCGGCGATAACGATCTTCGGCTGGTCCGGAATATCCTCGTTTGCATTTACATGCAGACCGGGGCTCCCGCGCTGCGCAAGTCGCTCTCCGAGGGTATAGCCGCCGTCGAGAACCAATCCCGAGATCTTGAGCACAAGAAGGCAACTCGTCGCGATCAGGACGAGCGGAATGAGCCGGAAATTCCGCGCGAAGCGGATCATGCGGCGAGACCGCTGAACCTCGCCCGCCTGCGTGCGGCAAAGGCTTCCGCGGCGGCGGCCACCGATTTGGCATCGGCTGGTGCGGGCGTCTGCTCCGCCGGCGTGAGTTCCGAGTGACGCGCGGCGGCAACCAAGCGGGCGAAGCGCGCAAGCAACTCCTCACCGGCCGCGACCTGACGCTCGATATCACCCGAAATACGTTCGGCGCTTTCAAGCCGCTCGGCCAGCGGCTGCTCAGCTTCGCGCATTGTGGACTTGAGCCCCCCGATCGCACGCTCGGCGATTTCGGTTGCCGTCACCAGTTCCGAAATTGTCGCGCGCATCGACTGCTCGTCGGCTTTGAGCAGGCGCAACTGCTTGTTCAATTTCACGCAATAAAGGATTGTAAGCAAAAGCAAAATCGAAACCATGCTTTCGATCATGTAGCCGTAATGATAAGTCATGGCGCCTCCAGCCGATTGGTCGGCCCATCCGCGTTCTCGAACATCGCAAATGTGGTTTTCGGTTTCTGCAACGGTTTGGCGACGCGCACAGCGATACGGTCGCCGACGCGGCCCATACGCCCCTCGGTCAACGCAACCTCACCGCAGCGCACCTTCACCATCGCATCAGGTTTGAGTTCGAGGGCGAGTGTATCGCCGACACTAAGATTCATCATTCGCCGCAATGGCAGCATGGCCTCGTACAGCACGGCGTCGACCCCGACCTGTGCTTGCCCGATCTCCGTCGCAAGGTGCCCTTCCCAGATCGGGTCGCGGCCGAATTTCTCGCCCATGAACATCTGCAACAGAACGGCCCGAATGGGCTCGATCGTCGCATAGGGCAGCAGCAATTCGACGTTGCCGCCACGATCTTCCATATCGATGCGCAGGCGCACCAGGATGGCGGCATTGGCGGGGCGCGAAATCGCCGCAAAGCGCGGATTGGTTTCCAGCCGGTCGATGTTGAACTTCACCGGCGAAAGTGGCCGAAACGCCAATTCAGCGTCCGCCAGCACGACCTCAATCATGCGCTTCACGAGATTGGATTCGATCGTCGTATAGGGACGGCCTTCGATACGGATCGTGCTCTGGCCGCGACGGCCGCCGAGCAGCACATCGATGATCGAATAAATGAGGCTCGAATTGACGGTGGCCAATCCGAAATTGTCCCACTCCTCCGCCTTGAACACGGCAAGAATCGCCGGCAGCGGAATCGAGTTGAGATAATCGCCAAAGCGCACGGAGGTGATGCGGTCGAGCGAGACTTCGACGTTGTCCGACGTGAAGTTGCGCAACGATGTCGTCATCAACCGGACCAGCCGGTCGAAGACGATTTCCAGCATCGGCAGGCGCTCGTAAGACACCATCGCCGAATCGATGATTGCGCGGATGCCGGAATTGTCGTTGAGATTAACGTCGGCGAGGCTGAAACCGAGCAGGCTGTCGATTTCATCCTGATTGAGAATGCGCTCGGCGCCACCCTTGGCCGAATGGATGAACTGGTTGCCGTCCTCCACCATGGCGGCCCACTGCGCTGCGACCACCTCATCATTGCCGTTGGCTTCACCGGCAGCGTCTGCGGCCGGCGCTGTAGCGCCGCCTGCCTCGTTTTCGAGCGCAAGCCCCCACTCTGCTGCCAACGCGTCTTGGTCGACCTGGTCTTTCTGAGCCATAGCTACGTCGTCACTGGACGACGATCTCCTTGAATAGCACTGCGGTGATGTGGTTGGGCGCGACTGCCGCATTGACGCGGCGGGTCAATTCTTCCTTGAGGCGGTAAAGTCCCGCGGAACCATCAAGATCGGTTGGCCGCAACTCGCGTAAATAGGTCTGGAACGCATCCATGACCCGCGGCATCAACGGCTGGATCTGCGCCACAACGGAAGGGTCCGGCACCTCAAGCACGACCTTGACCTTGAGGTATTGCGTGCGCTCCGCACCGGGATTGGCAAGGTTCACCAGCACATCCGGCATGTCCACGAAGATCGCCGGCTTGGCCGCGACGGCGACTTTCTTCTCAGCATGCGAATGCCCGAAGAAGACATAAGCGCCTGCACCGCCCCCGCCGACCACCACCAAGGCGGCCGCGGCGATAATCATGACCTTGCGTGACGGCAGCTTGAATTTCGATTTTGCCGGAGTTGCGTTTTCGCCTTCGGCGCCTTCTTCGACTTCCTCTTCCGGCTCTTTGCTGGCTTCGGCCTGGTTCGCCTTTTTATCGGCCATGACTTCG
>DASUKT010000075.1:0-5465 GCA_036278575.1 Pseudolabrys sp.
CACGCAAGCCGCCACTTCGGTAGCGAATGGACAGCGCGAGGAAAGGCGCGCGCTGGGCGTCGCGTGCGGCGCACATGCGCTGCACGACGGCTACACCGATCTGATCTACGTGATGTTGCCGGTCTGGCAGCACGAGTTTGCACTGAGCTACGCCGCGCTTGGCCTGATGAAGACCGTTTTCTCCGGCACGCTTGCCGGATTCCAAATCCCGGCAGGTTTTGTCGCGGAGCGGTTTGGCGCCGCGCTTGTGCTCGCGCTTGGCACGGCGATTGCCGGGCTCGGCTATTGCTTTGCCGGCATGAGCACCGGCATTACCTTGCTGGTAGCTGCTCTGTTTGTCGGGGGGCTCGGCGCGAGTACGCAGCATCCCCTCGCATCGTCCCTGGTGGCGCATGCGTTTGCCGGCGCGCGATCACGCAAAGCGCTCGGCACGTATAATTTCGCCGGCGATATCGGGAAGATGGTCGTGCCTGCTGCAGCGTCGCTGTTGCTGGTGATTTTGCCCTGGCGTCATGCGCTCGCCTTGCTGGGCAGCTTTGGCGTGCTCGCGGCTATCGTGATTTTCGTTGTCACACCGCGGCAATCGAATACGGCCGCGCCGGTACGCAAGACAGAGCAAGGAAGCGATGGCGCAGGCGTTTCGACCATCGCCTTTCCGCTGCTGTTGTCGGTCGGCGTGCTCGACAGCGCCACGCGCATGGCGTTCCTCACGTTCCTTCCTTTCGTGCTCACAGCGAAAGGGGCGAGCCTTCCGACAATCGGCCTGTCGCTTACCTTGGTGTTCGCCGGCGGCGCCGCCGGCAAACTCGTCTGTGCCTTCATCGGCGCACGCATCGGTACGGTTGCGACGGTTTGGCTGACCGAAGCGGTGACTGCGATCGGCATTGCTGCAACGCTGCCCTTGCCGCTCGAAGCAACGCTCGTGCTGCTGCCGATCGTCGGCATCGCGCTCAATGGCACGTCTTCGGTGCTTTATGGCTCGGTGCCCGATCTGGTCGCGCCGGAACGGCGCACGCGCGCCTTCAGCATTTTCTATACGGGCACGATTGGCGCCGGAGCGGTATCGCCGGCGATTTACGGTATCGTCGGCGATGCTGTCGGCGTACCGGCGGCGCTGATTATCGTTGCCGGCGTCGTGCTGCTGACCTTGCCGATCACACTGGTTTTGCGGCCGGCGCTTTCGCAGGCCGCTTCCTGAATTTCTGTTCACAAGCTGCAGCTTGCAGAAATCTGCAAATCGGAACCAAGTCGAGTCCGATGCGTTCTGGTTCGGGCGCGCACGCGCCTGTCCAGAGGAGGCATGAATGAAGAAACTTGTTTTAATCGCCGCGGCAGCAGGTTGCGTGATGGCCATGCCGGCCATTGCGCTTGCGGATAGTGTGACGGTCGGTACGAACGGCGTGACGGTTCGTGATCGCGACTACCACCATCACCACCATCATCATTGCCGTACGATCACCGAACGTCATCGCGGCCCGCACGGTGTCGTGGTTCGCAAGGTTCGCCGTTGCGATTGATGGAATGAGGCGACATGAAAAATGGCTCCGGACCGGAGCCATTTTTTTTAAGATTGATTCAAATTGAACAGGTATCGACAGGAACGACCGATCCGCAACCGGATTAAACCTGCATGACTGAATCGAAGCCGCCACGCAGCCTCTCGTCCGGCGGTCAGGCGGACGAGCCGATGACAGCGGAGCAGTCCGTGCGCCTGAAGGCGCTATCTATTGAGGCCTACGAGCCGGAGGCCTTCAGCGAAACGCTGACCCGGGCCGAAGCAGAGCAGCGCATTGCGACGCTCAGCGCCAAGCTTCCATTGCTGGATGGGCCGCCGCATACGCTTTGAATTCACGCAGCACCCATTGCGCGGTTCCACAGGCGCGGCCCTCACGGCTGGATTTTCACGCCTTGCAGTCCCATATTAGGCGCAAGGAGCTACCCATTATGTCTCTGATCAATTATCGCGCTCCCTCGGAGCTGTTTCCGAGCCGGAGCCGCAAGAGCCGGCGGCCCATCGGTTACAAGCGCTTCCAGACTGCCGCCGAGGCCATCCGCTTCGCCATCGAGGAATTACCGCCTGAGCTGTTGCTTGGCGCTTACCTCGAGGTTGAAGAGAAACGCTTCGACGGCAACGGCATCCGGCAGCTTTATGAGAGCGAGGACTATCCACTGCCGCGAAAAGCCGCGGCGAATTAAACTTTCCACCCTGCGACCGTAAAAAAGCCCCGCGTGAGCGGGGCTTCAGTTTTGGGAGGATGCCCAGCCTGAGCGCCCATTCCACGTCGCGGCGGTACAGCGTTCGACCGCATCGTGCGACGGCCAGCCCCTGCGAGCGGTGCGATGATACGCTCAATGCGCGATGCACACCGAGCGGCGTCGCGCTGTCCCGGCAATTCACAGGCCGAAACGGCGGCGAGCGCGGCTTACCCACCGAAATTTAGAACAACACAATCCTTCAAAAAAGAAACCCGCCGAACGTTGGCCCGGCGGGTCCATCGACGATGGGCTAACCGGCGTCTGGAATCCGCGGCGGCGGGCTTCGCCATTTTGCGAGGCTGTCGGCAATGACCTTCATCGACGTGACGGCGGCTTGATTGAGACTCGCAAATCCTGCGACCTCGCGCGTGACGCGTTCGCCCTCATTGCGCAGCATGTCGCGCACGGTCCTCAGCTCGAGGATGACGCGATCGATTTCCTCGAGCGAACTGCCGGAAACGCGCCGGATTAATGCGTTGACGTTCTCAGCTTCCCCTTCGCAAGAGGGATGAGCTTCCGCCGCCGGCCGGCGCAAAAATGTAACGTCACGCCGGATGAATTCACGAATCTCACCTTCGAACGCGGTCACTACCTGATCCGTTTCGTCGGCGTTTTCCGAAACGGATTTTTCATTCCCGATTCGCTCAGGCTTGATGGCCGTCATGGTCACTCCTCGTGAGGTTGCGCGAATGCTCCCCAATCCGAAGCGGATTGCGTCACGCGAGTTTGTCAGCTTGACGGCGAGATCGTGGCGCTTGTGGCAGCCTCACCAGCTCATCTTGAAGCCGGCCGTAATGCTTTTGCTTGCGGTCGGCCGACCTGCATCGGAGACCGACGTCGTGACGTGCAGCGAGCCGTAAAGCTTCTGATCGGCGCTGAACGTATTGTGCGTGACGGGATCGCCCGTTGCAGTGGTCCAGCCTGCGCCGAATGTTGTGCCGGTCGACAATACGTTGAGATTGACTTTGCGCTCGTTGGCCCAAATTTGCGACGGCGCAGCCGCCGAACTGTTGGCCGGAATTGCGGCAAGCGGGATGGCGGACGTCACAGCAGAAGTGCCGTATGATTCGGTGATGGAATAACTGTCCTGCGCGGTGAACGACAAGTGGCTGCCGAGCGGCATGGAGCGCGCGATGGAGGTGCCATACTTGCCTTGATCCGAACCTGTGTCGACGCGGGTGTTAATCGAGCCAACTTCCGGCACGGCTACATCGGCCCAGACCGCGCGCGATTGATCTGCATTCTTTGTCGCCGGCAGCGGACGTGTCGGATCGAAATCGGAGGAAGATGTATCGCTGTAGCCTAAGCTGCTGCCGATCTTCGCATCCCACGGCGTCGCCAGCGATTTGTTGATCGAGATCGAGCCCGTGCCGTCGGGATTATCCGACCGTGTTACGTCGAGCGGCTTGCTCGCAAGTAGCGAGGGGGATGCCGCGAGCGGCTTTGCCGGCGTGTCTGGCACGGCGGGATCGAGAGCGACCTTGCTCCAGAATTCGGAATTGTCCTCGCCGCCGGTACCTGCGGAGGAGGGCACGCTGGCCGGTTCGCCGGCGCCTTGGGCAAGCGCGGTTCCCGGTCCCGTCACGACGGCGATGACAAAAAAGCAGGCGAGCGCGCATCCGCGCATCCGATCCCCCATCAATCAAGCCCCGATCGCGCGCGTTGCGCCCGCCATGGAATGGACGGGTTAACGCGGCGTTGCCGCATCTGCCATGGAACCTTGGCAAACCTGTGGAATTGGCTCGTTATAGCCGGATGTTTTGCGGTCCCGGTGCTGTATAGTTCCATCTGTGCCGGGGTCGCGAGCGACTCGCGTGAACAAGAAATCCGGCCATGGGAGCAGACCCATGATCCTGAATTTGCCGATCGCGCTTCTCGGTTCACATCTCGTTCTGGTTGCGGAGCAGGTGCCGCACTTCAACGTTGATCCGGGTTGCCGCGCCGCGGCTATTGCGGCCGTCGCGCCAAACCGCACACCGGACTCGTGCAAGCACGACGAAAACGAGGCCCGCTCGAAAGTCGAGCAGGAATGGAGCCAGTTCAACTCAGCCGACAAGAGCCGGTGCGTGACGCTTTCCGGTCTCGGCGGTGCGCCGAGCTATGTCGAACTGCTCACATGCCTGGAAATGGCGAAGGCCGCAAAGACCTTGCCGGCCGGCGACAAGCTCGAAGGCAAGATCAGGTAGGGTGGCCGATCAAGCCTTCTTGCCGGACTGAATGCCCAAGGCATGCTGCCCGGAAGCACCCTGCTGCTGGGAAAGCTTGTAGGCCGAAAGCTGTTTCGGCTTATCCTTGTCCGCTTTCGGCTTCTTCTTTTCTTTCGACTGACGCATCTGACCTTTTGCCATGAGAACCTCCTGGAGATTCGGCAAAAGCAGATCGTGATACGCCGGCCCGGCGGCGGCAAGAGGCATAAATCAAGGGTATGCCGCTGGCTCGGCGCTGCCTTTTCCTTGCGTCCCTTGGCCGCGGCGGGCGCCATGGCTTGCGCCGCGACGCAATGCTAGCGCTGACCTTGCGGAAGAGGCGACGGATCGATGGGCGAACTCGTTAACTATCTGCAGCCGCATTACTGGTTGCGGGTCTTTGAAATCATCTGGATCAACGTCCTGCTGTCCGGCGATAACGCGCTGGTGATCGCGCTTGCCTGCCGCAGCCTGCCGCCGCGGCAACGGCTGTGGGGCATGATCCTCGGCGCCGCCGTTGCGGTCGGCATGCGCATCGCGTTTTCAGCGATCGTCTCGAATTTAATGACGCTGCCTTACGTCAAGCTCGTCGGCGGCTGCGCGCTGCTCTGGATCGCGGTGTCGCTGCTCAGGCCGCAATCGGACGCGCACAACCCCGAGATCGAGAGCCACGAAAGCCTGCTGCGCGCGATCAAGACGATTGCGCTTGCCGACATCATCATGAGTCTCGACAACGTCATCGCGGTTGCCGGCGCGGCCGACGGCGATACGGTCCTGCTGGTATTCGGGCTCGGCATCAGCGTGCCGCTGATCGTTGCGGGCGCAAGCCTGACGATGCTCGTGTTGACGCGGTTGCCGATTTTGGCGTGGGCTGGCGCGGCGCTGCTCGGCTGGATCGGCGGCGACATGATCGCGGCCGACCCGGTCGTATCTGACCTTGCCGACAATGCCGACGTGCTCGCCGACCTCGATCACCGCAAGGCGGATTTTGCAGCCGCGTTTGGCGCGACGGCGGTGGTTGCG
>DASUKT010000076.1:0-2232 GCA_036278575.1 Pseudolabrys sp.
TCGGAATTGGACGCATAGGCCGCGCTGCGCCGCGCGAACACGCGCATCACCGCGTTGTTGAGCTGAATGCGGATTTCCACCAGCGCGGACTTGCCGACGGTATCGAGCCAGAACGGGCGGCCGATCTTTTTGCGGATTTCCTCCGAAAGCGATTGGTCGAGCAGCGAAAAGAACGGCTTCGGGCCCGGCGGCGGCATTTCCGAAAGTGGCAGAAAATCGACGGCGAGACCGAGCCGGTCGCGCGCGATGCGCTTGATCTGGGCGCGATCCGCATCCTGCGGATAGCCATTGTAGACGTCGATCAGGGCGGCGATGTCCTGCACCACAGCCGCCGATAAACGCTGCGTCACCAGATTCCAGTGGCGCTCCATGAACACGAACGCCACCACCGACTGCAGGATCACCATCGGCAGGATGATGATAAGCAGCGCCCTGGCATAAAGCCCTTTCGGCATGAAACCAGCGACCCAACGGCTGCCCCGCCGCCAGGCATCGCCGAAATGGCCCACCGCCGTCCGGATCGTGGCGACGCCGATGTCGAGGCTCGTCATGAGGAAATCACCAGCCGATAGCCGATGCCGCGCACCGTCTGCA
Organism: Pseudolabrys sp.; assembly: GCA_036278575.1. Lineage (GTDB taxonomy): Bacteria > Pseudomonadota > Alphaproteobacteria > Rhizobiales > Xanthobacteraceae > Pseudolabrys. The sequence continues at coordinate 595 of DASUKT010000076.1, forward strand.
CGATCAATGGATTGGTCGGATTTTCCTCGATCTTGCGGCGCAGCCTGTTCACCTGCACGTCGACCGCACGCTCGCTGACCGGGCCATTGTCGCCCGCAAGCGCAATGCGCGACACGGTTTCGCCGGGCGTTGCCGCCAGAACGCGCAGCATTTCACGCTCACGATCGGTCAACCGGATGGTTTCGTCGCCGCGGCGCAATTCGCCGCGCGTCAAGTGAAAAACGAATTGCCCAAAACGCACCGACTCCGCTGTCGGCATCGCCGCCGGCTGTGTCCGCTTGAGAATGTTGGCAATGCGCAGCGACAGTTCGCGCGGTTCGAACGGCTTGGCCAGATAATCGTCGGCACCCATCTCGAGGCCGCGAATACGGCTTTCGGCTCCGTCGCGCGCGGTGAGCATCAGGATCGGAACGGTCGAAAAATCGCGGATTCCCTTGGCGAGGTCGAAACCGGTTTCTCCCGGCATCATTACATCGAGAACTAACAGGTCGAAGCTCAACCCGATCAGCTTGGCGCGGGCTTCCGCCGCCGTTTCCGCCGTCGTCACGCGATAGCCTTCGCCGCGCAGAAACCGCGAAAGCAGGTCGCGAATGCGGCGATCGTCGTCAACGATCAGGAGGTGAGGCGCGTCGTCTGCAAAAAGAGCGGGCATCGACATCGGCCAAGTCCCCAAACCGGCTCAGGCGCGCTGCTTGCGTACGTGATCGCCGCGCGCGATCAGGCGCACGACATCGTCGCGATTTTCGGAATCGATCATGGCGATCAGAAACTGGCGAGCCGCTTCGTGCGCGCCCGGACCAAGCTCGGCGAGCGCACGCGTGATCCTTTCCGTTTGCAAGGACGCAAGCTTCAGGGCCAGGGCTTCGCCTTTCGCCGTCACATAGAGCAAACGCTGACGGCGATCCTGCGCGCCTTCCTTCTGCAAGACGTATCCCTCGTCGATGAGCTGCTTGAGCACACGGCCGAGCGATTGCTTGGTGATATTCAAAATGCCGAGCAGATCGGCAACCTTCATGCCCGGGTTCCGATTGACGAAGTGCAGCACCCGGTGGTGCGCGCGCCCGAAGCCGAGCTTGCTCAACACCACGTCCGGGTCGCCAACGAAATCGCGATAGGCGAAGAAAAGAAGCTCAATGATGTCCCATACCGGCTCGGCCGCTCTTGCCTCGCCGGCCCCCGCCGACGAAGCGCGGCCGGAAGGGCCCGCTGCGCTGGCAGTCAAATTTATGTCAGCCATATTGACATATTCTCGTCTTATTGTTACAAAATGAGCCACGAAGACGAAAGGATCGTACCCGCACCATTGGCCAAGCGTCACGGCATCATGCTGACTAGCGCGCTCTGACGGGCTTGGGCCAGTATTAGCGGTGTTGCCGCGCGAAGCAAAGTTGGATCGCGCACGAAAAAGCGCTCATTAAGGCCGGGAAACCCGCCTTGCCGGATAAAAGTAGCGCCCAAGCGTAAGGAGGATTCCATGGCTGCACAGTCCTACGACCGCCTCGGTGGCGTCATCTGGTACGACGGCAAACTGGTGCCGTGGGAAAGCGCCAACCTGCACGTCCTCAGCCATGGCCTCCACTATGCGAGTTGCGTCTTTGAAGGTGAGCGCGCTTACGGCGGCAAGATTTTCGAAAGCAC
>DASUKT010000077.1:0-3802 GCA_036278575.1 Pseudolabrys sp.
TTCGTGCCCAATATTTCCATCGGTCCCGATGTGGTGAAGGCGATCCGCCCGATCACCCGGAAAACGCTCGACGTGCATCTGATGATCGCACCCTGCGATCCTTACCTCGAAGCCTTTGCCAAGGCCGGCTCTGACATCATCACGGTGCATGTCGAGGCCGGGCCGCACGTGCACCGCTCCCTGCAGGCGATCCGCGCGCTCGGCAAAAAAGCCGGCGTGACAATGAATCCCGGCACGCCCGCCTCTAGCATCGAGCACGTGATCGACATGGTCGACCTCGTCCTCGTTATGTCGGTCAATCCCGGCTTTGGCGGACAGAAATTCATCGCTTCTGCACTCGACAAAGTACGGCAGATACGCGCGCTTGCCGGCAGCCGGCCGATCGACATCGAAGTGGACGGCGGCGTCACTGCCGAAAACGCGGCCGAGGTCGTGCGCGCGGGCGCGAACGCATTGGTCGCCGGCTCCGCCGTATTCAAGGGCGGCGACTATAAAGGCAACATCGCCGCGATCCGCCAAGCGGCGGCGTCGGCAAGAGGTGAAACGGCGTGAGCCAAAGGCCGTCATTCCGGGACGCGAGCAAAGCGAGCGGGCCCGGAATCCATGCTCCGCAGCGCCGGGATTATGGATTCCGGGCTCGCGGCCTTTCGGCCGCGCCCCGGAATAACAGATCGCGAGTCGACTCATGATCCCCCGCTACTCCCGCCCCGAAATGACCGCGATCTGGGAGCCACAGAGGCGCTTCCGCATCTGGTTCGAGATCGAGGCGCATGCCGCGGACGCGATGGCCGAACTGGGCATCGTGCCGAAAGAGGCGGCGAAAAAAATCTGGGAAAAGGGAAAGAACGCCAAATTCGACGTCGCACGCATCGACGCGATCGAGGCCGAGGTCAAGCACGACGTCATCGCGTTCCTCACTCATCTTGCCGAGATCGTCGGGCCGGAAGCGCGCTTCGTGCACTCCGGCATGACCTCATCCGACGTGCTCGACACCTGTCTCAACGTGCAGCTTGTGCGCGCCGCCGACATCCTCATCGCCGATGTCGACCGCCTGCTCGCCGCGCTCAAGAAGCAGGCCTACGAGCACAAGCTGACGCCGACCGTCGGCCGCTCGCATGGCATCCACGCCGAACCGACCACGTTCGGGCTCAAGCTTGCATACGCCTACGCCGAATTCGCGCGCGCGCGGCGAAGGCTTCATGCGGCGCGCGAGGAAGTGGCGACCTGCGCCATTTCCGGTGCGGTCGGAACGTTCGCGCAGGTCGATCCGCGCGTGGAGGCGCATGTCGCCAAGGCTATGGGATTGCGCGTCGAAGCGATCTCGACCCAGATCATCCCACGCGACCGCCACGCCATGTATTTCGCAACGCTCGGCGTCGTCGCCTCCTCCATGGAGCGTCTCGCGGTCGAGATCAGGCATCTGCAGCGGACGGAGGTCCTGGAAGCGGAAGAGTTCTTCTCGGAGAAGCAGAAGGGCTCCTCCGCCATGCCGCACAAGCGCAACCCGGTGCTGTCGGAAAACATCACCGGCCTTGCGCGCATGGTGCGCGCCTATGCTCTGCCCGCAATGGAAAACGTCGCGCTCTGGCACGAGCGCGACATCTCGCATTCATCAGTCGAGCGCATGATCGGGCCGGACGCTACCGTGACGCTCGACTTCGCGCTCAACCGACTCGCCGGCATTATCGAGAAGCTCGTCGTCTATCCGGGGAACATGCAAAAGAATCTCGACCGGCTCGGCGGTCTCGTGCACTCGCAGCGCGTGCTGATTGCGCTCACGCAGAAAGGAATTGCGCGCGAGGACGCCTACCGCATCGTGCAGCGCAACGCCATGAAGGTCTGGGCCGGCGAAGGCGATTTTCTGTCGTTGCTGAAAGCCGACAAGGATGTGACGGCGAAACTCAGCGCTAAGGAAATCGAAGCCAATTTCGATCTCGGCTATCACCTCAAGCACGTCGACACGGTGTTCGAGCGCGTGTTCGGAAAAGGTTCGTAAGCTTTTAGGCCATCCATGGCCGGCGGCGACGCACGCGGAAAATCCAATACGGCGAACATATCACCAGCGCGACCAGCCCAATCGCAACTCCGAGTGCCGGGACGGCCATGCCACGCCAAATTCGGCGATAACAGAACGCCGTGACAGGACGTAACCGGCGTGCCACGGCATTGTGCCAATCCGTGCCCGGCTCGGCAGTCGCCGTCAGCCCTTTATGAGCAGCCCAGGCCCATTCGGCGAGGACTCCGATGCGCCGCTCAAGCCTGGGCGACCATATGAAGAAGGACCAGGCCAGGAGCGCAAGCGAAACGATCCCGCTCAAAGGATATTTCCGGAACGAAGGCACTGTCTGATTGGCCCAAGCGGGCAACAACGCACCGATATGGTTGAGCAGCCAATTCCATCCGGCCGCGATCCAGCCGGTGAGCGCCTGGCCGAGCACCGTAGTAACAAAGGACCACAACCACCCGAGCCACGCCTCGGTGAGCGCCAGAATGTAATCCGGCCATACAAACACGAGGCGAAGCGCAAACAGAGTGACGAACGCGCTCAGCGCAACGGTGACGAAATAGGCGACGCGGCGCCACCACACCAGGTCCCATGCGTTCTTCATGGCCGCGGCATCGGCCGGAAGCTGCGTCGCGCCAGCCACGCTGAACGGACAATCGAGGCCGACTGGTTCGTAGTCGCGCCGCCAGGCAACGATACGCTCGAAGGCAGCCGGATGAAGGTGCACCACCGGCACTGCGACATCATGATCTTTATCGTCGCACAGCGCGCCGACCTGACGCGGGCCGTACCGGTAATAGCCCGCGATGCCGGCGCGCGAATCGTATTCCTTGCCGTCAGGATTGACGTGCGCGACGATCTCGGCGTGCAGTAGTTTGTTATAACGGAGACCGACCGCCGCGGCCTCGCCCATCATCCATGCGAGCGATGTAAACGCCAGGCCATCGTCCGGATATCCGCCTCCGACATTGGCGTGAACCCCGGCGAACCAGGCTTGCTGAATGCGCTCGGGACCGAGAAACTTCTGTTTAGACACGTCGCCGGGATGACGGTGATCTCTGATAACCTCGTTCCAGAGCACGGGTCTAAAAGTCGGACGCTCGTCATCCAGCGACAATGCGTGCCGGATCGTCAACAGCCGGTCGGACGGATCTCGGTCGGCGAAGCTCATCGGCCACACCCGTTCGTCGATGGCCTGCTTGAGTTCGTCCACCGGCATGCCGTACGCGTCGACGGTGTCCCAGACGCCGATGAAGCGGATATCGGGAAAAACTTGTGTGCACCCGGTAGCACTCAGGTCAATAGAATGCGACGGATTTCCATTCTCATCAGCAATGTATTTCGGCGGGCGCAGCAAACGGTGATAAATCATGTGGCGTCGCTTGGAAGCGCGCAACAGATAATCCCGACGATAGGCTTCGTAGGCCATCTGCACACATTCGACGAGTTTGGCTTCGCTCTCCGCTTTGACGATGCCGCACTTCCCAATCAGTCCCATCACCAAACGCATCGTGAAGGCGCCGCGGCTGAACCCGAACCCATAAATCTGATCGCCCACATCGTAGTTGCGGCAAACAAAAGTGTAGATGTCTCTAACATTCTTCCAGACGCCGATGCCGAGCGCGCCACCCAGCGCAGCGAGCGGTTTGAAATTCTCTGTGCCGACTCCGTCGTCATAAAAGACAAGTTGCACAGGATCGTTCTGTGATGGCGGCGACTCGATATCGATCGCCTGATAAAGCCGCCAGACGTTCGTCTTGAAAGGACTCGCAGCGCTGTTGCCAGTGCCGTCGGACA
>DASUKT010000078.1:0-4901 GCA_036278575.1 Pseudolabrys sp.
GATCCTGGGCATGTTTCTGCATTCGGCGGCGGCGATCATCCTGGTCATTCCGATTGTCATGCCGATGGTGCAGGCGGTCGGCATCGATCCGGTTCACTTTGGACTGGTGGTGACGCTTAATCTCGCGATTGGGCAACAGACACCGCCGGTTGCCAGCGTGCTGATGACGTCGTGCGCCATCGCCAAAGCGGACATCTGGGAAACGACAAAGGATAACATCCCTTATCTCGTCGCACTGCTGTTCGTGCTGTTCCTGTCCACTTACGTGCCGGTCGTTCCGATGGCCCTCGTGCATCTGTTTTACGGCGGGTGATGGCTAAGTGCGTGATCCGCAAGTCAGGCTCACATGACAAGGCTATGTCTTCGCCGCTTCCAAGCTCATCGCCAGCACCCGCGCGACATGAAGCGGCGCGCGGCCGGTGCCATCGTGAATCTGATGGCGGCATGACGTGCCATCGGCGACGATAAGCGCATCCGGCGCGCTTTTGCGCACGGCCGGAAGCAACGATAGTTCACCCATCTTGAGCGATACATCGATGGTGCCGGCGTCGTAACCGAACGCGCCGGCCATTCCGCAACAACTGGATTCGATGGTTTCGACCTCCAGACCGGGAACCATCTTCAGAACCGACTGCACGCTGCTCATGTCACCGAACGCTTTTTGATGACAATGGCCGTGCAGCAGCGCTTTTTTGCGCAAGGATCCAAGCGGTGGTTTGAACTGGCCTTCCTTCTGCTCGCGCGCAACAAATTCCTCGAACAGAAACGAGTTTGCCGCCAACGTGCGCGCCTGCTCATTTTTCATCAATGCCGGCAATTCGTCGCGAAACGTATAGATGCAGCTCGGCTCCAGCCCGATCACCGGAACGCCACGGCTGACGTAAGGCGACAACGCCGCCAGCACGCGTTCGCTCTCTCGCTTTGCCTCCGCAACATTGCCGACGGCGAGAAACGTGCGGCCGCAGCAGAGCGGGCGCGATGACCCATTTGTGGGCCGCGCAATGTGCACCCGGTAGCCGGCTGCCGCGAGGACGTTCAGCGCCGCGTCGAGGTTCTCGCGCTCGAAATAACGATTGAAGGTGTCCGCGAAGAGGACGACATCCGCCGCAAATCCAGCCTGTTCCCTCCCCCCTTGTGGGGGAGGGTTAGGGAGGGGGGTGGCACTCGATTGCGCTCCAGCGACTACCCCCCACCCCATCCCTCCCCCACCAGGGGGGAGGGAGGAATCTGCAGCATCGTCATCGAATACATCGCTGCGCCACTTCGGCAAGCTCCGCCTTGCGCTGAATCCGGCAATCGCTTCGGACAATTTCGCGGCGCCGGGCAGCTTGTCGCGCAAATTCAACAGCCACGGCACCTTGGCCGCATAGGGTGCATAGCGCGGCAGCCACCCGACCAACCGGTCGTGCAGCGAATAGCCGTGCTTTGCCGCGCGCGCCGCCCGCACCTCGATCTTCATGCGCGCCATGTCGACGCCGGTCGGGCACTCGCGCCGGCAAGCTTTGCAGGAGACGCAGAGCGATAAAGTCTGCGCGACCTCATCCGAGGTTAGCGCATCCGGCCCAAGCTGACCGGTGACCGCAAGGCGTAGCGTATTGGCGCGGCCGCGCGTCACGTCCCGCTCGTCGCGCGTGGCGCGATAGCTCGGACACATGACGCCGCCAGCGAGCTTCCGGCAGGCGCCATTGTTATTGCACATCTCGATCGCGCCCTGGAAACCGCCGCCGGTTCCGGGGTACGCGGACCAATCGAGATGGGTGGCAACTTTTTCCCCGTGATAGCCAGGCCCGTAGCGAAACAGGCTGCGATCGTCGAATTTCGGCGACCGCACGACCTTGCCGGGATTGAACAGCCCCTCCGGATCGAAGCGGTCCTTCACTTCCTCGAACGCGCGCGCAAGACGGGAGCCGAACATGGGCTCGTTGAATTCGGAGCGCACGAGGCCGTCGCCGTGCTCGCCGGAATGCGAGCCTTTGTATTCGCGCACCATGGCGAAGGCCTCTTCGGCGATGGCGCGCATGGCGCGCATGTCCTTCTCCAGACGCAGATTGAGCACCGGCCGCACGTGCAGACAGCCGGAACCGGCATGCGCGTACCAGGTGCCGCGTGTGCCGTGTTTCTCGAACACCTGCGTCAGCCGCGTGGTGTAATCGGCGAGATGTTCAAGCGGCACCGTGCAATCCTCGACGAAGGAAACCGGCTTTCCCTCGTCCTTCATCGACATCATGATGTTGAGGCCGGAGGTGCGTACCTCGGTGATCGCGGCCTGCAATTCGGCGCCGAGCACCTCGACGACACCACCCCATTTTGCGCCGGTTTTGTCCCAGGAAAATCCGAGATCACCGATGAGGTCCTTGAGCTGCTTCAGGCGGCGCAGATTTTCCTCGTGATCCTCCTCGCCGAACTCGACCAGCAGAATCGCTTCCGGCGCCTCGCGCACGAATTGCTCCAGCGTCGGCCGGAACATGGCGATCTCGCGCGCGAGCTCGATCATGGTGCGGTCGATCAATTCGACACCGATCGGCGCGAGCTTCACGATGTGCTGCGCCGCATTCATTGCTTCGTAAAAGCTGCCGAAGTGAACGGCGCCAACAGCACGCCGGCCAAGCAGCGGCCACAGCTTCATCTCGATGCGCGTTGAGAACGCGAGCGTGCCTTCGCCGCCGACGAGGATATGCGCAAGATTGATGTCGTTCTTGCCGGGAACGAGCGCGTCGAGACTGTAGCCGCCGACCCGCCGCTGCACTTTCGGAAAACGCGCGGCGATTTCGTCTTTCTCGCGCGCGCCAATGGCGAGCAGCTCGCTTGCCAGTGCTTGCAGCGGCTTCGGAATATCGGCAGCGCTGCCGCTGATGCTGCCGAAATGCGCAGTCGTCCCATCCGCCATCATCGCATCGATCGAAATCACGTTGTCGCGCATGGTGCCGAAGCGCATCGAGCGGGCGCCGCAGGAATTATTAGCCGCCATGCCGCCGATGGTTGCGCGCGAGGCGGTCGAAATATCGACCGGGAACCACAGCCCGTGCGGCTTTAGCGCACGGTTCAACTCGTCGAGCACAATGCCCGGCTCAACCGTGCAGCGGCGTCCCTCGACATCGAGATCGATGATGCCGGTCAGATATTTCGAGCAGTCTACGACGAGCGACGAATTGACCGTCTGACCGGCCTGCGAGGTGCCGCCGCCGCGCGGCAGCACGCTGATGCCCTCTTCCCGCGCGAGCGCAATCGCGCGCCGCGCCTCGTCCATCGTGCGCGGCGCGACCACGCCGGCCGGCGTCACCTGGTAATGGGAAGCGTCGGTCGCGTAGCGGCCTCGGGTGAAGCTGTCGAACCACACGTCGCCAGTCAGTTCGGCCTTAAGCCGCCGCTCGAGGCCGGGTATTAGCAGCGCCACTGGTCTTAAATCCCTGCTTTTCCCGTCATTTACCGCGCCGACAAACCACTTGTTTGCACTGCCGAAAAACCCTTGACCCGACTGTTACATTCATAGTTCAACGCCACAAGCGCTCCGCCCCCGCGGGCCCGGCGTGATTAAACATGAAAATCCACGAATTGCTGCCGTTTAGGAGCGCACTGGCAATGGCTAAGAATTCTTCGCGACAGGTGGGGCGACACTTCCTGCACATACCGGGCCCGAGCGCGCTGCCCGACCGCGTCCTACGGGCGATGGATACCCCGATCATCGACCATCGAGGTCCGGAGTTCGCCAAGCTCGCCAAGAAATGCCTCGAAGGCATCAAGACGATCTTCAAGACCGCCAATCCTGTCATCATGTACACGGCGACCGGCACGGGCGCATGGGAAGCAGCCCTCGTCAACACGCTGTCGCCCGGCGACCGCGTCGTGATGGTGGAAACCGGACAGTTCGCTTCGCTGTGGAAAAAAATGGCCGAGAAGCTCGGCCTCAAGGCCGAGTTCATTCCGACCGACTGGCGCACCGGCGCCGATCCGGCTGCCGTCGAAGCCAAACTGCGCGAAGACAAAAATCACGAGATCAAAGCCATCTGCGTCCTGCATAACGAAACGTCGACGGGCTGCCTGTCGAATATCGCCGAGATACGGAAGGCGATCGACCGGGCCAATCATCCGGCCCTGCTGTTCGTCGACACGATTTCGTCGCTCGGCTCGGCCGATTACCGGCACGACGAATGGGGCGTGGACGTCTCCGTCGGCGGCTCGCAGAAAGGCCTGATGCTGCCGCCGGGCATGTCGTTCAACGCGATAAGCGACAAGGCGTTGAAGGCGTCGCAGACGTCCAAGCTGCCGAAGTCGTTCTGGTCCTGGGACGACATGCTCAACATGAACAAGGTGGGCTTCTTTCCCTACACGCCGGCAACACAGATGCTGCAGGGCCTCTCCGTCTCGATCGAGATGTTGCACGAAGAAGGCCTCGAGAACGTGTTCGCCCGGCACGCCCGGCTGGCGGAAGCGACGCGCCGGGCCGTGAAGGCATGGGGCCTCGAGACGGTTTGCCGCGATCCGAAGTACTACTCGCCGACGCTGACCGCCACGATCCTGCCGGAAGGGCATAATGCGGATGCGTTCCGCGCGCTGGCGCTCGACAACTTCAATATTTCATACGGTTCGAGCTTCGGGGCGCTGACCGGCCGGTACTTCCGCATCGGCCATCTCGGCGATATCAACGAGACGATGCTCATGGGCGCGCTCGCCGCAACCGAGATGGCGTTATCCGTGGCAAACGTGCCGCACAAGAAGGGCGGCGTGCAGGCGGCAATGGATTTCCTCGTCGAACAGCGAGGCGCCGCGACCAAGCAGGCGGCGGAGTAATTGTTGAGGCTGTCGTCCCCGCGAAAGCGGGGACCCAGTACTCCCGGACTCCGAAATTGAGCCGAAACAACTGTGGTTACTGGATCGCCCGCCTGCGCGGGCGATGACAGTTT
>DASUKT010000079.1:0-3310 GCA_036278575.1 Pseudolabrys sp.
AACGGCCGTTGTGGCTTCTCGACGAGCCCACCACCGCGCTGGATAGCGTTGCACAGCAAAGGCTTAGCGTCCTGATGCAAGCGCATTTGCGCGCTGGCGGGCTGATTGTCGCCGCGGCCCACGGCCCGATCGGCCTCGAAACGCCGCGCGAATTGCGGCTGGGGGCAGCATGAAGTCGTTCGCCGCGCTCCTGATGCGGGATGTGAGGCTTGCCGTGCGGGTCGGCGGCGGCGCGCTGATGGGCGCCGTGTTCTTCCTGATCGTGGTCGTCATGACGCCGTTTGCGGTCGGCCCCAACCTGAAGCTGCTGGCCCTGATCGGACCGGCCATCCTGTGGCTCGGCGGGGAACTCGCGACGCTGCTGGCGCTCGATCGCCTGTTTGCCGCGGATCAGGAGGACGGCTCGCTCGATCTCATCCGCACAGGCGAGATCCCGCTTGAATTGGCCGTCCTGGCGAAAGCTGTGGCCCATTGGCTCACCACCTGCCTGCCCTTGGTGGTGATTTCGCCGGTACTCGGCCTCATGCTCAATGTCGAGCCGCGCGCGCTTGGCTGGGTGGCGCTGACGCTGCTCGCCGGCACGCCGGCGCTCACATTCATCGGCCTTGTCGGCGCCGCGCTCGCGGTCGCTCTTCGGCGCGGCGGCCTGCTGCTGGCGATTCTGGTCCTACCGCTGACCATCCCGGTCCTTATATTTGGCGTGGCCGCGGCAAACGCGGCGATTGCCGGACCCGCGCCGTTTGGCCCCCCGTTCACCATTCTTTGCGCGCTGTCGCTGGCGAGCGTGGTGCTGGGGCCGGTCGCCGCGGCGGCGGCGCTGCGCTACGCCATGGAATGAAAGTGTCGCACCGGGTTTTGCATCATGCGCCACATTGCCGGAAAATTTTCGGTTCAATAGAAGTCCGTTCATGGCTGTCATCGATCTTGCCAATCCCACGCGCTTCTTGAAGCTGGCGAACCGGCTGTTGCCCTGGCTCGCCATCGCGACCGTATTGATGTTCGCCTACGGACTGAACGGCGCGCTGCATGCGCCGGACGATTATCAGCAGGGCGCAACCGTTAAGATCATGTTCCTGCACGTGCCGTCGGCCTGGCTCGGCATGTTCGGCTGGATGCTGATGAGCGTTGCGGCACTGGGCACGCTGGTATGGCGGCACCCGCTCGCCGATGTCGCCGGCAAGGCAGCCGCACCGATCGGCGCTGCGTTTACGTTTCTCTGCCTGGTCACCGGCTCGCTGTGGGGCAGGCCGATGTGGGGCACCTACTGGGTGTGGGATGCAAGATTGACATCCGTGCTCGTCCTCTTCCTGCTCTATCTCGGCGTGCTCGCGCTTTACTGGACGGCGGAAGAACCCGGACGCGGTGCACGCGCGGCCGCGATCCTGACCCTTGTCGGCGCAGTGAATATTCCAATCATCAAGTTCTCGGTCGACTGGTGGAACACATTGCATCAGCCGGCGTCGGTTTTCCGCATGGGCGGATCGAGCATCGATCCATCGATTTTGCATCCACTGTTTGCGATGGCGATTGCATTTACGCTTCTCTTCGTGACGCTGCATCTTGCCGCCATGCGCAACGAAATCTTGCGCCGTCGCGTGCGCGCGATGCGGCTGATACAAGCGCAAGGATTGGCGAGCGCATGATCCCGAAAAGTGGAAACCGGTTTTCGGAAAGCATGCCCTCTGGCTCGACCCGAGGGATCATGCGCAAGGAATACACATGAATCTCGGACCGCATGCCGATTTCATCATCGCGTCCTATGCGGTTGCGATTTTCGTCGTGGCGGCGCTGGCGGCATGGGTCACGCTCGACTACATCGCGCAGCGCCGGATTCTCGGCGATCTCGAAGAACGCGGCGTTACCCGGCGTTCGCGCGGCAAGGGACATCCGTGAGCACGTCGGCAAACACGGAACCGGGCAAGCGGCGCAATTTTTTCTTGCTGCTGCCGCTGCTGGTTTTCCTCGGGCTTGCCGCCTTGTTTTTCTTCCGGCTCGGAAGCGGCGATCCATCGCGCATTCCTTCAGTGCTGATCGGTCATCCCATTCCGAAGACCGATCTGCCGCCGCTTGCCGGCTTGACACGCGACGGCAAGCCGGTGCCCGGAATTACGAACGCAACGTTTGACGGCGCGGTGACGCTGGTGAATGTCTGGGCCTCATGGTGCGTGCCATGCCACGACGAAGTCCCGTTTCTTGAGCAACTGTCGAAAGACAAACGCATTCAGCTCATCGGCATCAATTACAAGGACCAGCCGGACAACGCGCGGCGATTTCTCAATCGCTACGGTAATCCGTTCGCGGCAGCCGGCGCCGACAACAACGGCCGCGCCGCGATCGATTGGGGTGTTTACGGCGTGCCCGAAACCTTTGTGGTCGGGCGTGACGGACGCATCGCCTACAAATTGATTGGGCCGATTACGGCTGAAAATCTCGGCAAGGTTCTGGAGCCGGAAATCGCGAAGGCGGTAGCGGTCAAACTTAGCCACTAAACTCTTGGCAAGAAGTTGCACTTTGGCGGCTGACCCTTACGCCCCCCACCAAACCATTTTTCAAGCTTAGATGCATGGCGAACAACTTCATTAAATGAAACGACATTGATTCTGATTCTGATGTGTGCACCGCGCTCGCCTCTGTCATAATTGCGAATAATGTCGCTCAAAACAGCCAAGCATTGTTCTGCGAATTCCTTTTTCTTGTCGGGGACGACTAGAGCTCCATCGCTCTTAGGATTCTTGCTCAAAAAATAGAGCAAGCTTGCTAGTGATTTGAAAATTGTATGATTGGTAATGGTTTTTTCGACTTCATACACTCGTCGGCTATTCCCACGATACGGATCAATGACAAGGTCTGGCCTAAAGTCCTTTATCTGTTCCTCTAAATTAAGACCGCGAGTTTTCTTATCGGCACTCTTTTTTACGATTGCATAACCCGAAATGCCCGCCATCCGATCGAGATGATCAATAATTGTGTTTTGCGAAGGTACGCGCCCGCGTCGGGCACTAGGACTTCTAGCCACACTAATCTCCTAAAAATATCTCAAACCTCAGCTTATTTTATTCCGGGTCCACATGATACTTCGTGATCAATGGATATTGCAGCGCGCCGAAGATAAACGTCAGCGGCACCACGCCGAATAATTTGAAGGCAACCCAGAAATCGGTGGTCTGCGTGCGCCAGACGATTTCATTGAGAACCGCAAGCACCAGAAAAAAGATGGCCCAGCGCCAGGTAAGCTTGCGCCAGCCTTCTTCCGTCAAGTTGAAAACCGAATCGAACACGATGCCGAGCAGCGGTTTGTTGAATGCAAGGC
>DASUKT010000080.1:0-14757 GCA_036278575.1 Pseudolabrys sp.
AGCCAGTAGGCCAGGGTAGCCACGAAGCAGATGGCTGAGAAGAAATTTCTGGCGAGCTTGTCGTAGCGCGTGGCGATGCGTCTGAAGTCTTTGAGGCGACAGAAGCAGCGCTCGACGACATTGCGGCCCTTATAGGCTTGCTTGTCATAGCGAATACGCTTCTTGCGATTGGACTTGCCGGGAATGACCGGCGTGATGTCGTTTTCTTTGAGGAAGGCGCGGAACGCATCGGTGTCATAGCCTTTGTCCGCCAGAAGTTTTGTGACGCCGGGGATCAGGCTGACGCAGACTTCGGCCATCACACAATCGGCGGTATTGCCTGGTGTGAGGATCAGCACCCAGGGACGGCACAACTCATCAACAACTGCATGAATCTTGCTGTTGCGGCCGCCTTTGGTGATACCTATCGCCTGGGCCTGCGCCCCCCTTTTCCGCCGCTGGCGCAGCGGTGGATTTTCACATGGCTTGAGTCGAGCGCCACTTGACCGGGCGTCTCGGAAGATGCCGCGACTGCCGCGAAGATCGCCTGCCAAATCCCCCGCTCGCTCCAGCGCGCAAAGCGGTTGTAGATCGTCTTGTGCGGTCCGTACTCATGCGGGCAGTCTTTCCACCGACATCCGACTCTCTGCACATGCATGATCCCACTCAAAATCCGCCGATCGTCATGGCGCTCGGGACCTTGCTGGTTGGCCGGCAAATGCGGCTGCACTTTCGACCACTGCTCATCGTCGAACCAAAACAAATCCGCCCTCATCGGTCTGGCCTCCGAATCGATTGACCAAACCTTTGAATCCGAAGACGATTAATCAGGTCCTAACCCTAAGGCGGTATTCGATCAGATTGAATCGCGCCGTCATTGCGAGGAGCCCCCATAGGGCGAAGCAATCCAAGCTTTAGTGCGACCCCTGGATTGCTTCGCGGAGCCTGTCATCGGGCCGCGCTTCGCGCGGACCCGTTGGCTCGCAATGACAATTCAATTCGATTAGATTCCACGCTAAACGGCGCAGAAAACCGGCTTACTTCGCCTTCGCCATCAGGCTCTCGAACGGCTTGCAGGTTTCCTTCGCGAGATCGGCATAAAGCTCGCCGAGCTTCGTCGCTTCGGCAACGAAAGTCTCGTAGGCCGTCTTGGCGTAGTCGGTCTGCACCTCGATCGCCTTTTCAAGCGATTTTACGCCGAACAGCTTTTCAAGAGCGGCAGTGCCGTCCTCGAATGCCTTCTTGGAGTAATCGGCGACTTCAACTGCAATTGCCTGCGTGCCTTTCGACAGGGCGCCCATCGATTTCAAGGCGATGTCGACATTCTCTTTGCCGGCCTGCTGCAGGTCCTCAAAATTCTTGACCATTGCTCATCCCTTTCAGACCCGCCGTAATGGGTCTCGGCTGCAATTCTTCAAACCGGAGTGCGTCCGGCTCTGCTTCCATTTATATTGCGCTGCACAATAATGTCAAGGGCGATATTGCGTTGCAAAAATTCGCCAAAATCTTGGGCGATTGGGCTTAATGGCTTGTAAACCGTGCTACCCTACGGTCATATCTTGCACATCGGAGGACGGCGCGGCGGCAGGCGGAGCCGACACGCTTCTGCGTTAACCGGGGTTTGAGGACAGCAATGCCGCGTTCGGGAGGCGCAAGCCGTTTTGCGCTGCGGGGAAGCGTTTTGGGGCTGGCGGGCCTTTTGGCGCTGGCCGCTGTTGCCGACAGCGCCAGTGCCCGCGCACGGCGGCATCACCGGCATCACCACCACCGCACGGCCGCCGCAGATTCCTATCAGCCGGCGCAAGCCTCGATCGTCATCGATGCCAATACGGGCGCCGTGCTCGAAGCGAGCAACGCCGACAGTCTGCGGCATCCCGCCTCGCTGACCAAGATCATGACGCTGTATCTGCTGTTCGAGCGTCTGGATGCGGGCAAAATCAAGATGTCCACGCAGCTTCCGGTGTCCGCACACGCGGCGTCGATGGCCCCCTCGAAGCTCGACCTCAAACCCGGCGATACCATTCGGGTCGAAACGGCGATCAAGGCGATCGTCACCAAATCGGCAAACGACGTCGCCGTCGTCGTCGCCGAAGCGTTGGGCGGCACCGAGGAAGAATTCGCCAGGATGATGACCGCCAAGGCGCATGCGCTTGGCATGATGCACACAACCTACGTCAATGCATCGGGACTGCCCGACGACCGGCAGATCACGACCGCCCGTGACGTTGCACTCCTTGGCCGCGCCATCCAGCAGCGATTTCCGGAATACTACAAATATTTTTCGACGCGCATCTTCGACTATCACGGAGAGGCGATCCGCAATCACAATCATCTGCTCGGCGTCGTGCCCGGGCTCGACGGGATCAAGACCGGTTATATCCACGATTCCGGCTTCAACATCGTCACGTCGGTCAGGCGCAGCGGACGCCACATCGTGGCGGCGGTTTTCGGCGGGCGCACTGCGCACGCTCGCGATGCGCGCATGCGCGATCTGATCGATGACTATATCAAGCAGGCATCGACAAAGCCCGCGGCAGCGCCTTTGGTCGCGCGCAACGCCGGCCCCGAGGCGCGCAAAGACACTGCTCCGGTGACAGCGGCCCTTGTGTCGACGCCCAAGCCGGGCTCCACCGCTCCGATCAAGCCGATCCAGGTCAAGACCTTTGCGGTTCGCGGCAATCCGGTGAAGACCTCATCGCTGTCGCCGGCCCCCACGCAGAGCCAGGAGCTCTCGCCGTCACCCGCATCCGACAGCACGGCGTCGATCAAGACCGTCGAGACGACCCGGCACGATCCTCCGCCTCTTCCCAGTACGCGACCCGGCGTGCTCGGCACGCTGTCCGTCAAGGTCGCCTCCGCTGCAAACGACAGCGAACCGGATTCAACGACGGTTGCGGCTAAATCGCACAGCGGCTGGATGATCCAGGTTGGCGCTTTCGATGACGAGAGCGACGCAAAGCAGCGGCTTGGCGCCGTGAAGCTCAAGATCGAGGGCCTGCTCGCGCATGCCGAGCCGTTCACGGAGCGCATCGAGAAGGGCCGCAAGACGCTTTTCCGGGCCCGCTTTGCCGGGCTCGACAAACGTCAGGCAGAAAGCGCCTGCAAACATCTCAGACGCAGCGACATACCTTGTATGTTGCTGAAGAACTGAGGAACGGCCGTAACGGGGCGAAGTCGGACCGGAGCCGCTGGTGTTGTTGCGTGGAGTACCTCAGCGATGTCGGCGAAGAAGGACCTCTTTGGCCTCGTTGACGCGGGCGGCCAGATACGTCGACCCCCCTTGGTCGGGATGCAATTTCTTCATCAGCGTACGATGCGAGACCGTAATATCGTTGGCGCTCGCGCCCGGTTGCAAGCCAAGGATCTGATAAGCCTCCTGCTCGGTCATTTTTCCGGTCGATGCCGGCCGACGGCGCGCTGCCGCGTCATCCTGCGCGTATTCACGCCAACGGGGATCCCGGCGGTCAAGATACGCTGCCAGTAGCGCGCGGCTCTCCTCGTCCAGTTCGCCCAGAACGGAAACGAGCGTCTTTGCATCGAGACGTTCCAGCTCCGTGCCTTGGTAGCGTCCGGCGATAAAGCGGCCGCGCATGTCGCCGCTGTCGTGATCGAGCTCCATCTCAAGGAAGGCCGACCGCACGCGCGACGTTTGGCCCGCGGTTTTTTTTGTGCGCGCCCCAAAGCCCGCCGGCCCGAACGGCATCCAGCCGAGCAGGCCGAGCCCGAAGGCCCCGAGCGGCACCGCGACGGCAAGCTCGCCGCGGGCGCCGAGAAAGATCGCGACGGCCAACGCAACGAGGCCGCCGCCGCCTTTGAGCGAACGGGCCATGACGCGCGGATCGACTTTGGAGAACACATTGAGTCCCCAAAGGACGATCACCAGCACCAATGCACCGAGAACGAGTTCGGGCATGGCTAGCGCAATTGCTGGAGCAGCTTGTGAGTGCCGCTGCCCGGACGCGCGGAGAGCTCGGCCAGCGCTTTCATTCCACCGGCGGCATAAGCCGCGACCGCGCGCAGCAGCTCGCGGAGTTCGTGCGCGGCGCCGGTATTGAACCGGCAATAAGCGCCGTGCGACAGGCGCGCGATCTCGCGATAGGCGTTTTCGGCGATCGGATCGGCGCCTTCCTGAAACATGAAAACCGGAATGCCGAGCAGCCCCAGTTCGCCGGCCGCGGCGCAGAGGCCGTCGATCGCCTCTTCCATCGCGTCGCCGACGAAAACCAGCGCCTGAACTTTCTCCTTTCCGCTCTCCTGCCGCGCGTGGCTCAGCACCTTACCGATTTGGGTATGACCGCCGCGGCACTCGATGCGCGACATCAACTCGGCAAGCTTGTCGCTTTGCCGCACCCAGCCGGACGCGCGGCATTCTCCAAGGCCACGGAAATAGACGAGCTGGATGTCGAGCCCGCCCGTTTTCGCCGCCTCGCGAAACATCTCAGCCTGAAGCGTGCACGCAGTATCCCACGTCGGCTGGCGGCTCATGGTGGCATCGAGCGCGAATATAAGCCGCCCGCGTTTGCCGCCCGTGGCGGCGGGCCCGAGCGAGCGCACGCGATCGAGAAATGCAGCCACTTCCGGCCGGGACGAGGCCGGCGCCGGCGCCTGATCGGTTCGGTCTTTGCTCATGCCCGGATTCTACACCAAACAACGTGCTCATGCGCGCTTGCGCTTGGCCGGAAGATCAGGTGGCGATGGCAATCTGAGGGCGCAAGACGAACGCGAGCGGCTTTGCTACGTAGTGACGGGCCGATGAGGATTGTGACGGGATCGGGAATGAAAGCACCGCAGGCGATACGGACGGTTCCGGCTCTCCGCCGTGCAGTGGATGCTTACCGCGCCCGTGGCGACAAAATCGCGCTGGTCCCGACCATGGGCGCGCTGCATCGCGGCCATCTGGCCCTGATCCGGATCGCCTGCAAGCGCGCCCGCCGCGTCGTGGTTTCGATCTTCGTCAATCCGACCCAGTTTGCGCCCAATGAGGATTTCGCGAGCTATCCGCGCCGCTTTACTTCGGACCTTACCGCGCTGAAAGCGGAGAAAGTCGATATCGTGTGGGCACCCTCCGCAGAGGTCATGTATCCGGAAGGCTTCGCAACGCGCATCGCTCCGGCGGGCGCCGCGCAAGCCGGACTCGAAGATAAATTCCGCCCGCATTTTTTCGGCGGCGTCGCAACCGTCGTCGCCAAGCTCTTCACCCAGGTGGCACCCGACTTTGCGCTCTTCGGCCAAAAGGACTACCAGCAGCTTCGCGTCATTACGCAGATGGCGAAGGATCTCGACCTGCCGGTCAAGATCGTCGGCATAGCAACGGTGCGCGAGAAGGACGGCCTCGCGCTGTCGTCGCGCAACGCCTACCTTTCCGCCGAAGAGCGCGCGGTTGCTCCCTTGCTTTATCGCGTGCTCAAGGCAAGCGCGGCCCGCATCAAGCAGGGAGAATCCATCGAGCGCGTGCTCGACGATGGCCGCGCCGAGATCACACGCGCAGCCTTTGCGCTCGATTATCTCGAAGCACGCCACGCGTTGACGCTGGCGCCTATCACGTCACGCGACGACGGTCCCATCCGTTTGCTGGTGGCGGCTAAAATCGGCAAGACGCGGCTGATCGACAACATCGCCGTCTGACGTCCTTCAAAGCAATCCCAATTCGCGCAACTCGCGCCGCATCGCTTCAGGCATTTTGGCCGCGCCGGGAGCGGCGCGTGAAAGATCGCGCGGCGACTCCTTGGGTTCCAAATAGCGCCAGCCCTGAAACGCGGCGCGCGGACGCGGCTCGACCAGCACCAGCTTGCCGTCGAGCACCAGCCGGCAGCGCCCGATGCCGTCCTTGTCCGTGAACGGCCGCACGTCGAGAATGCGCTCGCGGCAGGCGATCTGGCCCTTGATCACCCAATAAAGCGAACCGCCGTCGGTCAACTCCTCAGCGCGCTTTGGCACCATGCGCGTGGTGTGGATGTGCTCAGGCTTTTGACCGCGCTTTTTCTTCTCTTTGAGGCGCTGCTTGATCCAGTCCTCGAGGTCTTTGATGGAATCGCAACCGACGCACAGCTTGATGAGATTGAGCGGCATTTCGTCTTTCACTCTTTTGCCAACGGCACGATCGTCATCACGTGCGCGCCCTCCGCGACTTGCGCTTCTTTGGTGACGGCGATGCTTGATACAACACCATCGAATGGCGCAGCCAGCGTATGCTCCATCTTCATTGCTTCTATCACCGCAAGACGCTGGCCGCGCACGACCTGCGCGCCCTCTTCCACAAACAAATCGAGCACCTTGCCATGCATCGGCGCGCGCACGACGCCGCCGTTGCCGCCGCTGCCCGCATCGGCTGCAGCGTCGGCGTGCAGCGTGACTTTTGTCTGACGTCCACGATGCAGCACCAGTACACCGTCGGCGGCGTCGATCACCCTTGCGTCGGCGGCAGGCCCCTCGCCATCGATGGCGATCGAAACGTCATCGCCGTACACAACACGCGCGACCTTCCGTGCGCCGTCGACCGACACCGGTAGCGACACCACGCGCTTGCCGAAAAGCTGAAAAGCGTCCGCAGCATCCCACGGCGATGGCAGCTCATTCGGTTCGTGCCCCGGCGAAGCCGCGATGCGTTCGCGCTCGCGCGTCAACAGGCGCTCGACGCCGCGCGCCGCCGCAGCAAGATCGGGCGGCTGGCGGACGGCGCCGAGCCGGTCGAGATTGCGCTCGATGAAGCTCGTGTCGAAATCGCCCTTGCGAAAATCTTCAGCCCGGCACAGCGCCGCCAGAAACGCCACGTTGCTGCGCGGACCGGCAACACCAACACGATCGAGCGCATCGGCCAGCGCATCGAGCGCGCCAGTTCGCGTCCTGTCATGCGCGATCAGTTTCGCCAACAGCGGATCGTAAAAGAGCGTCACTTCGTCGCCGCACTCGAAGCCGGTGTCGACGCGAATGCCCTCACCTTCCGGCAAATCGAATGCAATAAGGCGTCCGGTCGACGGTAAAAAATTCCGCTCGGGATCTTCCGCATAAAGCCGCGCCTCGACGGCATGGCCGTTAAGCGGCACCTGCGCCTGCGTGAGCGGCAATCGTTCGCCGGCGGCGATACGGAATTGCCATTCCACCAGGTCGAGCCCGGTGACGGCTTCCGTGACCGGATGCTCGACCTGAAGCCGCGTGTTCATCTCCATGAACCAGAAGCCGTTCGGCTTGAGCCCGTTTGAGCCGTCGGCGATGAATTCAACCGTGCCGGCGCCGACATAGCCGACCGCTTTTGCGGCTTCGGTTGCGGCCGCTCCCATAACCGCGCGTAGTTCGGCGCTCATACCCGGTGCTGGGGTTTCCTCGATCACCTTTTGATGGCGGCGTTGGAGCGAACAATCGCGCTCATTGAGATGAATGACGTTGCCATGGGCGTCGGCAAAAATTTGCATCTCGATGTGGCGCGGAGCGGCGACGTATTTCTCGACCAGCACGCGCGCATCGCCGAACGATGATACGGCCTCGCGCTGCGCCGACGCCAAAGCCGCCTCGAAATCGGCGTGCTTGTCGACGCGGCGCATGCCGCGCCCGCCTCCACCGGCCACCGCCTTGATGAGCACCGGGTACCCGATCTCATAGGCTTTCTGCTTGAGAAAGTCTGGCTCCTGCCGCTCGCCGTGATAGCCGGACACAACCGGCACGCCGGCCGCTTCCATCAATGCCTTGGCCTGGTCCTTCAGGCCCATGGCGCGCATCGCGGACGGCGGGGGCCCAACGAATACAACCCCTGCATCGGCGCAGGCCTGCGCAAAATCGGCGTTCTCCGACAGGAAGCCGTACCCCGGATGCACGCAGTCCGCATGCGCCTTGCGGGCGACGGCGATCAGCTTTTCGATTGACAGATAGCTTTCGGCGGCAGGCGCAGGGCCAATCAAATAAGCTTCGTCGCACAGGCGAACGTGCAATGCTTGCGCGTCGGGCTCCGAATAAACGGCGATCGTGCGCAACCCCGTACGCTTTGCGGTCCGCGCAATACGGCAGGCGATCTCGCCACGGTTGGCGATGAGAACAGAAGAAAACATGCGGGCGGATATTAGCGCGGCGCGGGCGTCGCCGCCTGCGTCTGCGGCCGGTGCGGCGGAAGCGGCAGTTTGGCGGCCTCCTGCAACGCGGGCGCTGGCTTCGGGGCAGCGGCGCTGCCGCTCGTTACCGGCGCGGACGGACCCGCATTCTTGGATTCGCTCGGCGCCGCGAGCTTCGGCTCGGCATTCATAATGCTCACCGGCGGGATCGAGTCCGCGGAGGGAAAATCGTATTTGCTCGGCACCGGCGCATGCGGCTCCGGCAGCGGATTTGCGGCCGTCGGTGTCGGTGGCGAAAGTTCGGCAACCGGCGCACGGCCGTTCTCCACCGGCTTGCCCCACGCCGCTGCGTAACGCGTGACATAATTGTCGAACGCGTGGGTCTTCAGGTTGGTCTTAAGCGCGGCGGCATCCTCCAGCAATGCAAAGACAGGACAGCGCTCGGCCGTGCAGCCGTCGCGCGTCGCCAGCACGTGAGCCGCAATGCCATAGCGGTCGAGCCCGATGGCACGCTCGAGGTTCGCACGCACCGCCGCAAGATGCGCGTCCCCGCGATCGGCCGATGTGACATCGGCCAGCAGCGACAATTGCGCCGTGACGAATACAACGGCCGCCGCCACCTGCTCTGGACTGGCGAAGATCTTTCGCTCGCAGGCGCTTTCGATCGCATCGCCCGCCGCGCCACCGAGGCATGAAAGCACAGAACCCGGCACGAGCGCGCGCGCGGTCAATTCGGCGTTGCGTGCTTCAAGCCCGCTTTCTGCGCCGCGCCGCTGCGGCACGGAACTCCCGAGCAGCATTAATCCGGAAATCGCGCCGATGCCGCCGACCACGATCCACAAAAGCGCGCTGAGCGTACCGGCGCGGCGCAAAGCAAGAATGCAGAGAAAAAACAAAACGGCAGCGACAGCGCCCGCAAGCCAAACCGGCAAGGCGAGCGGCGTCGCCGCCGCATCGAACGCGCTCGCAAGCGAAAACCCGTTGAGCGCCATAAGCCTCCAATCAGCCGGCTAGTGAATGGTAATGTGAGCCGACTTCACCACTTTGCCCCACTTGACGATATCCTTGCGGAGGTAAGCGTCAAATTGCTCGGGCGTCATGGTCATGGGAACTGCGCCCTGCTTGGCCCAGCGTGCCTTCACGTCGGGCAGATTGATGACCTTGTTGATCTCCGCGTTGAGCGTTTTCACGATCTCAGGCGGGGTGCCCTTCGGGGCCATGATGCCGAGCCAGATGGTCGCCGAATAGCCCGGAACGCCCGCTTCGGCCACCGTTGGAATGTCGGGTGTAATCGGCGAGCGTTTTTCGCCGGTCGTCGCCAGAGCGCGCACCTGTCCGGCCTTGGCGTTCGGCAGCATGGTGGTGATCGCGTCGAACATCATCTGCACGTGGCCGCCCAGCACGTCGTTGCGCGCCTGCCCGGAGCTTTTGTGGGGCACGTGAACGATGTTGGTGCCGGTCATCGACTTAAACAGCTCCGCCGCCATGTGATAGGGCGTGCCGGGACCCGAAGACGCATAGTTCAATACGCCGGGCTCCGCCTTCGCCAGGGCGATGAGTTCCTTTACGCTCTTCGCCTTCACCGAAGGATGCACGACCAGCAGAAGGTCGGAATAGTTCACTGCCGCGACGGGCACGAAGTCGCGCATCAACTTGAATGGCTTCTTGGGAATAAGCGTCTCGTTCGTCGTATGCGTGTTCGACATCACGAGCAGCGTGTAGCCGTCCGGAGCCGATTGATGCACCGCCTCCGTACCGATGATGGAACCGGCGCCGGGCCGATCTTCCACCACGAATGAGCCTTTCATGCTGTCGGACAGGTGCTGCGCGAGATCGCGCGCAAAAACGTCAGCGGGACCGCCCGCGCCGAACGGCACGATGAATTTTACCGGATGATCCGGATAGTGGCCGGCCGACCAAGCCGGCGAGAGCGGCGCTGCCGCGGCAAGCAGCAGCGCAAAAAAAGCGGTCTTAAGCGAACGTGACATCGAATAATCCTCCCGATTGGTTTCTTGTTATGTCGAAACTCTACAAGCTGGCCCAATTCCGATCGGCACTCTTTAGTCCATGAGTGCGCGGTCGTCGAGGCCGAGAAAACCCCAAACCGCGGTCAATACAGCCTGGCAGCGGTATTATTGCGCTCCCGGTTCGGGCCGGGTGCATGGTCGATAACGTTCAATGATAGCCGCGCTCGACCGTTTCTCGCGCTAGGCGCGGTCGAGCTGGCTTTCCTTGGCGACGCGTTCGAAAGCTTCACCCGAACTCTTGATGCGATACTGATAATCGTCGCCTTCCGAGGGAAGAAGCTTCACCACCTTGTAGCTGCCGGTCGCGGCCGCACGCCCGAAGGTCGGTGACGTGTAATAGACGGTTTCGCCCACCTGATATTTGTGTGCGCGCAGCTGAATTTCCGAAACCGCCATCGGCTGCACCGGCGGACTGAGCGTATGCACGATCCGCGGCACCATTTCGGTGGCGACTTTGGGCACGACGCTTGGCGAACGCGCAGCCACGGTTCGGGCACGCCGCGCTTTCGCACCATTTTGCGTCCGCGACGACTTTCCCGCCTTTTTGAGGATGCCCGCCACTCTTTTTACGGTTTTTTTTGCGGCGCGTGGGGCGATCACCTTCGCCGACCGTCCGCTACGCTTTACTGAATTTCTGTTCATGGGAGACAATATAGCAGCTAATTGCTTTCTCGGGAGAAGATTCTTGCGAAACAAAGCCTTTTATATCAAATGGTTACCACGCCACCTGCGAATGTCGGAGACCTTTTTCGCAATTAACCCAATTTGCACTACCTGCGGCAAAAAAGGCATCTCAGCGCCTTTTCTGGCCTGCCCTGGGCCCTAAACACCGCTTGGCCTAAGCGTGCCCGTTATGGCCGACATCTTCAGCTTCTCGCTTGCCAATTTCTTCGGAGGCCCGGATGCGGAGCGCATTCGCAATGGCTCGCTTGTCCATTTTTGTTCCGTCATCGCCCTCAATCAGGAGCGGCACCCGGCCGCCCTCTTCGACGTGATGGGCCCACGACAGGGCGTCGTCGAGCGCCATGAATTCCTTGAAGAGCATTTGTTCCTTTTCGAGCGGCGACACGTCAGCCGATCCACGCGGTCCGCTATAGACGCGATAACGCATCGTTACCCTCGCGATTATCCGAAAGCGATAACGCGCCGCCGCATCAGAGGGTTCCGCGGCGCCTTGTCCGTAATCGTGCTAAGTCGTTCCAAATTGGCAGGAGCCGTGAATGTTGGCCGCGTTTTATGAGAAAAATGGCCCCGCGCGTGACGTGTTGCGCGTCGGCGAGGTCGAGACAACGGCTCCTGGCCCCGGCGAAGTTCGCGTCAAGCTTGCCACCTCAGCCGTAAACCCTTCCGACGTGAAATCGCGGCTTGGCACCACGCGCCAGATCGCCTACCAGCGCGTGATCCCGCACAGCGATGGCGCGGGACTCATCGATACCGTCGGCGAAGGCGTTCCCCGGTCGCGCATCGGCGAACGCGTCTGGGTGTGGAATGGGCAGTGGAAGCGCTCGTTCGGTACCGCCGCCCACTACATCACTTTGCCAAGTGTGCAAGCCGTGCGGCTGCCCGACCGTGTCAGCTTCGCCGAAGGTGCCTGCCTCGGCATCCCGGCGATGACGGCCATTCACGCAATCGAAATGGCAAATCCAGATAAGGAAACAATCCTGCTGATTTCGGGCGGCGCCGGCTCCGTAAGCCAATACGCCATCCAGTTCGCCAAGATGCGCGGCGCGCGCGTGCTCACAACGATCTCGTCCCCGGAAAAGGCGAAAGTCGCGCGCGATCTCGGCGCCGACCACACCATCGATTACAAGCGCGAGAACGTCGGCGATCGCGTGATGGAAATCACCGGCAAGCGCGGCGTGGACGCTGTGATCGAGATGGACCTCGCCGCCAACGCGAAGCTCATCCACTCGGTGCTGCGGCCGAAAGGAAGCGTTATCGTTTATGGCACCGGCGGGGCGGAAGTGACGCTGCCGGCGCAGTTCTGCCTGGTGAACGGCATCGCAGTGCGCTTCTTCATCGTCTATGAACTCGATGCCGTCGAGCGCAAACGCGCCGTGAGCGGCGTCACGCGCGCGCTCGATACCGGCGCGCTGGCCAACAACACCGAACCGCCCTTCCCGCTCGCGAGCATCGCCGCCGCACATGAAGCGGTCGAGCAAGGCCGCGGCACCGGCAATATCATTGTGACGATGTGAAGCGTAGGTCACCGGCGCGCAGACGGCGTGCGCGCGCTAAAGCCCGGTACTAATCCTGCAACGCACGCCGCACGGCTCGTATTCGAGATTCATGTCTCCGCCCAGATCGCGCACGATGAGGTCTTCGAGCAAACGGCTGCCGAACCCGATTTGCGCCGGAGGCGTCACCGGGGGACCTCCGCTCTCTTGCCAATCCAGGTGTAACGCCGCTTCCCGTACTTCCCACTGCACGCTTACGCCCCCTTCGGGGCAGGACAGCGCGCCGTATTTAGTGGCATTGGTGGCAAGCTCGTGCAGCGCCAACGAGAGCGCAAGCGTGTGCTTCGGCGAAACGTCGATCGCCGCACCGGAGAGCCTCATTTGCGCCGGAGCAAAGGCCTCCAGCGCGCGCATGACAACCTCTTGCAAATTCGCGCCGGTCCAGGCGCGCGAGGTCAGAAGGTCGTGAGCGTGGGCCATCGAGCGAATGCGAAGATCCAAAGCCTGGCGCGCGGACGGCAAATCGCGTGCAGTTCGCAACGTCTGCGCCGCGACCGCCTGAATTGTAGCGAACGTGTTTTTGACGCGGTGATTCAACTCGTTGAGAAGCAGCCGGTTTAGTTCCTCAGCCTGCTTCCGGTCGGTGAGGTCCCTGCTCGCCCCCGCAATCGCCACAGGCTTTCTGTCCGGACCATCACCGTCAAATTCAACAAGGCCCCACGCGCTCAGCCACCGCCAACTGCCGTCGAGTTGCTTGACCCGGTATTCCACATCGTAGCGGCCATCACCCTGAGGATCGAGCGCTTTCGATACCCGCGACCACATAAGCTGCAGATCGTCGGGATGAAACTTGGATTTCACTCCCTCTTCATCGTGAAGAAAATGCGCGTCCGTCAGCCCATAAAGGCGCTGGGCGTTTTCATCGTAGACGCAGATGTTGTCGGCGAGCGTGTAACGCCACGTCCCCATCTGCGAGGCCATCATCGCAAGATCGAACGTGCGCTTCTGCCGTTCCCATGCCTCACGCAATTCATGCTCGCGCTCTTCATCGCGGAAACCGTTAATCGGTTTTCCCCACTGGCGGTGAGGTACGGTGTGAAGGCCAGGAGGAGATAAAGACGACATTGCGATGAGCTTGCTTTGAAAGCGCCCGGACTAACTCGCGACATAACAGTATAGCTATATTCCGGGTTCCCGAAAGAACGATCTGCGGCCCCTCGCGGACGGGTGTGATCCGGCTGCAACAGATCGCGCTCTAACCGGCCGGCCGTGCGACCTCGGCGTCCGGAAAACCCGCACTGTCGAGCGCACGACGCACGATCCCGGATTTCTTCGCGCGCTCCAGAAAATCGGACGCAAGCGCCAGCGCGGCGGGCCGCCCCTTCGGGACGGCAATGCAAATGCCGGTTTGCTGGAAATTGCCGGACAGCACGCGCGCGCCGGGAAGCTTGGGCAGCAAGCCGGCAAACGAGTCGTGCGAGAGCGCAAAGGCATCACCGGCGCCCTTCACCGCCCGCTCGGTCATCAGGTCGACGCTCGGCACTTCCTCGACAGTCGCATTCGGCGCCGTGCGGCGCGCGCTGCGCATCGTCGTCGTGTTTGTGATGGCGACAATCTTCACGCCGGGGCGATTGACCTCGTCGATGGTCTGAATCTTCGAGCCGGCCGGAACCAGGTATGTGCTCTCGATGAAGTAATACGCGGGCCCGAAATCCACTCGCTTCGCGCGCTCGGCATCCTGCGGCATGAAGGCGACATCGCAGGCGCCGCTTGCCACCGCTTCCGTGGCCTCGCCTGAGTTGGGGAAAATCTTCAACTCAAGCGGAAGCTTCAACTCGCCGGCGAACGCCGTGACGAGATCGACCGTGACGCCGCGCACGTCGTTTCCATTCTTGACCGCAAAGAAAACGGAGCCGGCAGGTGCGTAGACAATGCCCCCGCGCAATTTGCCGGCCGGAGCGAGTTGTTTGATGTCGGAGGGACTCGTCATGGTTTTTTCTGCGACCCCGCTCATTTGCGCGGTGAAAAATCCTGATTGGGAAAACCGCTCTGAACCGGGCGCCTGATAACGACAAAGCCGTTGCCGGTCGCCTGATGGCAAGCGTTACACGCTTCCGTCAACTTGACATAGCTATTGGCGAACTTCTTCGGGTCTTTTGCCTGGATCGCCTTTTCGAGATCAGCAATCTGGCCGGTAATTACCGAATCCAGCATGTCCGCGAGTGGAAGATCCTTGAAAGTCGGCACCACGTCCTGCACGTCGGACATTATTTCCTTGATCTCACCAAGCTGATATTCGGCGAGCGGCCAGTTGCGCGCGCTGCCGGCGTACCAGAGCTTTGCGTGCTCGTTCTGGATGACCCCCATGAACTGCTCGAGGCCGGGGATGTAATCCTTGACGGGCTCGGCCGGCTTCGAGCCGGGCTTCTCCGACTGTGCGCCCGCCGGCAGAGCGGCCAGCGCGGCCACGACGAAGGCGGCTGCGACAACCGTGCTGCGCATGATGTTAGCCCTCGTGAAATGCGCACGGCAGCC
>DASUKT010000081.1:0-2391 GCA_036278575.1 Pseudolabrys sp.
AACGCGCGCTCCTTTTCCCCGCCGGGAGGCAATGTGCACGTCCGCTGTCGCCGGTTGAAAAACGAAATCGAAATCACTGTCGATGACGACGGTCCCGGCATTCGGCCCGACGCGCTGGAGAAAATTTTCGAGCGTTTCTACACTGACCGACCGCACCAGGGATTCGGACAGAATTCCGGGCTGGGACTTTCGATCTCGAAGCAGATCGTGGAGGCGCACGGCGGTCGCATCCGTGTGGAAAACCGCACCGGCGTCTCGGCATCTGGTACCGAGCCCAAGGTTCTCGGCGCTCGGTTCGTCGTCCGCCTGCCGGCGACATGACGTGTCGTCATTCCGGGGCGCACGAAGCGACGTGAACCTGGAACCAAATCTCTCGCATGATGAACAGTGCGCCAACCGTCCACGCATCGGCCGTTTTGATCGGCCGCGAAGCCGCGTTGATCCGCGGGCCGTCCGGCGCGGGAAAATCCCGTTTGACGTGGCAACTTGTCCAGGCGGCTACCAGCGGTTTGCTGCCCTTTGCGCGTCTGGTTGCCGACGACCGTGCGTATCTCGAAGCACGGGCCGGACGATTGCTGGTGCGGCCTGCCGCCGCACTCGAAGGTCTGATCGAAATTCGCGGTATCGGCATCCGCCGCGTCCCGTATGAGCCGGTCGCCGCGGTCGGATTGGTGATCGATCTCGGCGCACCCGACACCGCGCGTCTCCCCCATTCAAAAGCACGGGAAATTGACATTTCAGGAATCCGGCTGCCGCGATTGGCATTCGGCGCCAGCATCGACCCGTTCGAGGCGGTGTTGACCTTCCTGGCGACGACCGCGGCCCACGATTGACCCGGCAGCCAAACCTGCGCTACCTCCGGCCCCCCACCATTCGGGCAAAACATTAACCATAATGAGCCGAGCGCGCCCCACCGGAAACTGGCCTCCCGTCGCGCCGGCTTTCGCCCACCTTTTCGCAGTGCAACAGAACGCCTATATAGCGAACGAAGCCTATAGATTAGGTCTTCGCATGGACATCAGAGACAGCCTTTTCCCGCAGCGCAACACGGTGCGCGCGAGGAGCCCCGGATGATCGGTCTCGTTCTCGTTACGCATGGACGGCTCGCTATCGAGTTTCGCTCCGCGCTGGAACACGTCGTCGGGCCGCAACGTCAGATCGAGGCGATAACGATCGGCCCCGATGACGACGCCGAACAGTGTCGCAAGAACATTATCGAAGCCGTGAAACGGGTTGACAGCGGCGAAGGGGTCGCGATCCTGACCGACATGTTCGGCGGCACGCCTTCCAATCTTGCGATTTCGGTGATGAGCCAGCCCAAGGTCGAAGTCCTTGCCGGCATCAATCTCCCGATGCTGATTAAGCTCGCCAAGATTCGTGAAACGTGTCCTTTGGAGGACGCGGTTGCTGCTGCCCAGGAGGCAGGCCGCAAGTACTGCACGATCGCCAGCCGGGTGCTCACGGGTAAATGAGCGACGCTGAAAGCAATAATTCATCGGCCGAGGATCAATCGGCGTTTCCCGTCAGGCGCGAAGTCGAGATCGTCAACAAAAAAGGGCTGCATGCCCGCGCCTCCGCCAAATTTGTGCAGGTCGCCGAAACATTCGACGCCGCGGTTACGGTGACGCGCGGCAACGAGACCGTTGGCGGAACTTCGATCATGGGGCTGATGATGCTCGCCGCCGGACCGGGCTCGATCATCACCGTGCAGGCGACCGGTGTTCAGGCCGAAGACGCCGTCGATGCACTTTGCACGCTCGTCTCTTCGGGTTTCGATGAAGACGACTAGCCACACTACATAAAGAAATCTTTATGTTTGCGTTGCGACCTTGCCCCGGCCCTGCTATAGCCGCGGCTGAAATCCACCCGTCAGGGTCTGTTGCATAGGATCGTCATGACCGCTTCCGCCAAGGCCAAGCTCAATCCCGGCGACTACGTCGTCAAAGACATCGCGCTCGCATTCTGGGGCCGCAACGAAATCAACATCGCCGAAACTGAAATGCCGGGCCTGATGGCAACGCGCGAAGAGTACGGGCCGGAGCAGCCGCTGCGCGGCGCACGTATCGCGGGCTCGCTGCACATGACGATCCAGACGGCCGTGCTGATCGAGACGCTGACCGCGCTCGGCGCCGACGTGCGCTGGGCGTCGTGCAACATCTATTCGACGCAGGACCACGCCGCCGCCGCCATCGCACAAGCGGGCGTGCCGGTGTTCGCGGTCAAGGGCGAAAGCCTGAAGGACTATTGGGACTACACGCACCGCATCTTCGAATGGGCGGATGGCGGCACGCCTAACATGATCCTCGACGACGGCGGCGACGCAACG
This sequence comes from Pseudolabrys sp., assembly GCA_036278575.1. Classification (GTDB taxonomy): domain Bacteria; phylum Pseudomonadota; class Alphaproteobacteria; order Rhizobiales; family Xanthobacteraceae; genus Pseudolabrys. Next base: position 2,327 of record DASUKT010000081.1, read on the forward strand.
CTGCTGCTGCATCTGGGTATCCAGGCGGAATCGAATCCCGGCGTGCTCAATCATCCGGGCAATGA
>DASUKT010000082.1:0-7786 GCA_036278575.1 Pseudolabrys sp.
GCGTTTGATCGATGTTCTCAATCCGGAGAACGAGCCGGGTCGGCTTACGCTGATCGGGCGGTTTGGCGCAGAAAAGGTCGGCGATCACCTCCCGGCTCTGGTGCGTGCGGTGAAGCGCGAAGGCAAGGTGGTGATCTGGTCGTGCGATCCGATGCACGGTAACACGATCGCGTCGACGAGCGGCTACAAGACACGGCCCTTCGATCTGATCTTGAAAGAGGTGCGCGGATTCTTTGAGGTGCACCAGGCCGAAAGCACCTATGCCGGCGGCGTGCATCTGGAGATGACCGGCCAGAACGTCACCGAATGCACCGGGGGCGCGCGCGCCATCACCGAAGCCGATCTGAACGATCGTTATCACACCGCCTGCGATCCGCGGCTCAATGCCGAGCAGGCGATCGATCTCGCTTTCTTGCTGGCCGAGTTGCTCAAGAAAGAACGCAGCGGGCGTGCTGCGCCTGTTCCGGCGGCGGCCGCGATCTAGGCCGCAAGAGAACAGCCGAAAGGCTAACGGCGCCCGTCAGCTATGCATTGACCTGATTGCCGCCGGGGAGGCCAGGCGTTACATCAAGCCCATGAGCGCCCGCCCTTCCGACAGGCTCGCGATTGCCGTCGCGCAGCTCAACGCAACGGTCGGCGACGTCGCCGGCAACGCCGAAAAAGTGCGCCGCGCCCGTGCGCAAGCCGCGGCCCAGGGCGCCGACCTCGTTGTTTTTCCCGAACTGTTCATCGCCGGCTATCCGCCGGAGGACCTTGTGCTCAAGCCGGCGTTTCAGGCCGCCTGCCGTGGCGGGGTCGAAGCGCTTGCGCGCGAAACGGTGGACAAAGGCCCTGCGCTCCTGGTCGGAACGCCGTGGGTCGAGAAGGAAAAGTTGTACAACGCGATCGCGCTGCTCGATGGCGGCGCGATCGCGGCGCTCCGCTTCAAGGTCGATTTGCCGAACTATGGCGTGTTCGACGAGAAGCGCGTGTTTGCGCAGGGCCCATTGCCGGGACCGGTGAACTTCCGCGGTGTACGTCTCGGCCTGCCGATTTGCGAGGACATCTGGGGCGACGAGATCGTCGAATGCCTTGCTGAAACGGGCGCGGAATTGCTGATCGTGCCGAACGGCTCGCCCTACTGGCGGCAGAAGGGCGATGTGCGGCTGAACATCGCCGTGGCGCGCGTGAGCGGGCAGGGCATTCCGATGGTTTACGCCAACCTTGTTGGCGGGCAGGATGAACTCGTATTCGACGGCGTCTCGTTCGGTTTGCACGCGGATTGCTCGCTTGCCTTTCAACTTGCCGCTTTCGAGGAAGCGGTTGTGACCACGCAATGGGTGCGGCGCAGCGGAACCTGGATGTGCGAGGACGGACCGAAAATCAGCGCCGTCGAAGCGGACCACGCAGACTACGCGGCGTGTGTTCTCGGCTTACGGGATTATGTCAATAAAAACGGATTCAAAGGCGTCGTGCTGGGCTTGTCGGGCGGTGTCGATTCCGCCTTGTGCGCGACAATGGCGGTCGATGCTTTGGGTGCTGATCGCGTGCGCTGCGTTATGCTGCCGTACAAATATACCGCGCAGGAATCGCTCGTCGATGCCGCGGCTTGCGCCAAAGCGCTCGGCGTCGGTTACGAAATTCTCCCCGTTGCGCCGGCTGTCGAGGGGTTCGAGAGTGCGCTGGCGCAAACGTTTGACGGGAAGCCGCGTGACGTTACCGAAGAAAACCTGCAGTCGCGTGCGCGCGGCACGATCCTGATGGCGATTTCGAACAAGTTCAATCTGATGGTCGTGACCACCGGCAACAAGTCCGAGATGTCGGTCGGTTATGCCACGCTTTATGGCGACATGAACGGCGGCTTCAATCCGATCAAAGATCTCTACAAGCTCGAGGTGTTTCGGCTCGCGCGCCTACGCAACACGTGGAAGCCCGAGGGCGCACTGGGCCCATCGGGTGTCGTCATTCCGGAAAATATCCTGACGCGGCCACCGAGCGCCGAGCTGCGGCCCGATCAAAAGGATGAAGATTCGCTTCCGCCTTACACGGTGCTCGATCCGATCCTGGAGCGGCTGGTGGAACGCGAGGAGCCGATTGCGACGATCGTCGCAGCCGGCTTCGATGCGGATACTGTGAAACGCGTGGAGCGGATGCTCAATCTTGCCGAATACAAGCGCCGGCAAGCCGCACCCGGTGTGAAAGTGACGCTGAAAAATTTCGGCCGCGACCGGCGCTATCCGATCACGAATCGCTTTCGCGATATCGGCGTTCCGCTGCCGGCGCCCGATGTGTCGCTCGTGACCGGCGCTCCGGTCAAAACGGAAGCGTTTGATTTCTGATCGGCGTTGCAGCGCCTCAACGCGAGGGAATAAATGGTGGACCGACGGTGCGCACTTTGCGCTTCGCCGGATCGGTCTCGCCGCTTGTCACGGGGGATGTCGCAACGGGGGCCGCAGTTGCAGCCGCTGCTGTCTGCGGAGCCGCTTTGATCGGCCGCCCATTCGCATCGCGCGGCTGCGACAGACGCTTTGAACTCTCCTGGTTCACGACGATATCGCCACGCTGCACCGTGTTGTCGCTCAACCCTTTGAGTGCGTCGTACCAGCTCTCGCCGGCCCTCCTGCAACTGCACGCCGGATTAAGTTGATGGCGGTATTGAAACGCGGTCGGCAACGCGGTGTAAGGCTGACCGTTGAGCGAGACCGCTTGCTGCATATCTTCGCCGGGATTGTGATACGTGTAGAGCGAAACTTCGGCGGCGGGGCACGTGCGCTGACACGTCTGCTCGTCGGTGCGAAAGCGGTCGGGCGTGGTCGCGAATGAAATCGGATAATAATATCCATCGCACGTCCGCACGCAGAGTGTCCGGTACGTGTTGCCGGTCTGAGTCTGCTCGCCACCGGGGCCAACAATAGGGCCGGTGTTGGAAGGCGTATTTCCGAACAAGCGATCGAAGAAGCCGCCTTGCTGGCCGGCAAGCGCAGCGGAGCGGTATTGCTGGCCGCATCCCTGATTGGCGAGCGCGATCAGCAGCGACTGCCGTTGCTCCGCGCGCTGCATGGTGCCGCCTTGCAACTGCTGAAGCTGATTTTGCATCTGCTCCAGGGTGCTGCGCATCTGATCGATTTGCCGGTTGAGCGGCCCGCATTGCGCCGGAGGATTGGAGAAGATTGAGAAAAAGCCCGATCGTTCGCACCCCATCCGCCGTCCTTGCGACACTAATCGGTCAACCTCAAATTGCTGCCGGTTGACGGCGTCTTCGGCGCGCTGAATCTGGCTGGCGCGCGTGGGGTCGTCATTGCCGCGATCGAGCGCCGTGAGCTGTGCTTCCATGCGCTGACACGCCGGATTTGGCGACGGCGATTGCGCCAGTGTCGCCGCCGATGTCAACAACATCGCGCCGGCGGCAATGATGGTGCCGATTTGCGGCTTCATGGCATTCACTCTATCGCCAATCCCGCGTCGGCGCGAGCCTTGCCGAGCCCGCGAATGCTTTCGGAACGCAAGTTCCAGAGCACGCCGCTGACGATAATCATGGCGCCCAGCAGCACGAAAATATCGAGCGGCTCGCCGTAAAAAGCCCAACCGACGACGGCAATGAGCGGAATGCGCATGAAGTCCAGCGGCACGACCAGTGTTGCGTCACCGGCACGAAACGCATTGCTGAGGCAATAATGTGACGACAGGCCTGCGATGCCGAGGCCCAGCAGCGGCGTGATTTGATGGGCATTGAGCCGCAAAAATACCGTCGGATCGCTGCCGAGGAGCGAGAGGGGAAGCTGGATCACCATCATCCAGAACACGATGCTGAAGGTCGATTCAGTCATCGTCAGCTTCTTGGTCGCGATCATGGTGATTGCGTAGCCGAAGGCTGCGCCAAGCACGAGAAAGGCGTATGGATTGATCGTCGCGATGCCGGGCCGCAGGATGACCAACACGCCCGCGAGGCCGAGGACCACGACGCCGATTCGGCTCGGCGTCAGCCGCTCGCTTAACAGCCACACCGCAAGCACGGCCGTCCATGCCGGCATCGTGAACTCGAGCGCAAAAACGGTCGCCAGCGGCAGCATGGTCAAGCTGTAAGCCCAGCCGAATTGCGAGATGTAGTGCACGCTATTGCGCAGGATGTTTAGTTCCATGCGGTGCGGACGCGTGTAAGCGCGCAGCTCGGGGCGCAATGCAATCAGCGCAAGCAGAATTGCCAAACCGAGGCCGCTGCGGACGGCCAGCACTTCGAAAATGGTCAAGCCGCTGCGGGCGAGCTCGCGGATCGAGACCGCCATGACCGAAAACGAAAGCAATGTGCCGATCATCCAGAGGACGACGCGGGCGAGCTTGTGGAGGGACACGGGCAATATGCCGATCTGTGAGGAGGAGACGCGGGCGCGAGGTCTAGCAGGTGCGCTTCGCGCCGTCACTCCGCATCGGGCTGATTTTCCGGCCGCGCCTTGTCGAACGCGGCAAGTTTCAGGCACGCGGCATCGGCGGCGACGATTTTCGGAAAACGATCGAGCGGCACTTTCAGGCGACGGGCGTTGAATACCTGCGGAACGAGAAAAACATCGGCAAGCGTCACCTGAGCGCCGAAGCAATAGGGCGCAGGGGCTATCATCGTCTCGATGGCGTTGAAGCCTTCGATCACCCAGTGGTGATACCAGGCATCGATTTCCGGCTGCTCGTGCTTGAGCTGACGCTTCAGGTATTGCAGCGACATGAGATTGTTGAGCGGATGGATGTCGCAGGCGACAGCCTGCGCCGCCGCACGTACTTTCGCCCGTTGCACAGGGTCGGACGGCAGAAGCGGCGGATTGCGATGGGTCTCATCGAGATATTCGATGATCGCCATTGACTGCGTGAGGATTTCCCCGTTGTCGAGGACAAGCGCCGGCACGCGCATGGCTGGGTTCACCGCGCGGAATTCCGCGCTGTGCTGACGGCCGCCGTCCTTCGTCAGATGGATCGCTTCCATCTCGTAGGGTAGTCCTTTGAGGTTGAGCGCGATCCGCACACGATAGGCCGCCGACGAGCGAAAGTAGGAATAGAGCTTCACGTTGCACCTCGGGCTTAACAGGCCAGCGCAATGTAGCGTTCTGCGTTCCGTGGGCCAAGGCAATCGGATGGCAGCCTGATTGCCTTGAACGCGCGCGCACATGGGGAAAATGCGCGGCGGCGAAAGCAACGCCCCTGTTCACCGTCCGTCGCCGTGCTACTTTCCCGACCGCGAGCCGCCCTGGGGGTGGCGCAAGATCGGATTCGGGGAGGTCCACCATGCAGCTCGAAAACCAAAACGATACAGTAGCGCTAATTTCACGCCTGTTCATGTCTTCGCTGTTTATCCTGTACGGCTATTTCAAGCTGACCGGCTATGCCGGCACCATGGCTTACATGGCCAAACTGGGTTTGCCTTCGTTCTTTGCCGCGCTTGCCGTCATCATTGAGCTCGGTGGTGGAATCCTGATTCTGCTCGGGTACCAAACGCGGCTGGTGTCCTATGGACTTGCAGTCTACGTGATCGTCGCGTCGTTGATCGCGCACCGTCATTTTGCCGATCCGAACCAGCTCTCGCACTTTATGAAGAACATGGCGATCGTCGGCGGCTTTCTCGCGATCGCGGCGAGCGGTGCGGGCGCGCTTTCGCTGGATGGGCGCAAGTAGCAACGCTGTCGGTACATAAGAAAAACGCCCGGCGTGGGCCGGGCGTTTTTCTTAATGAGCGATCCGCTGTCGTGCTCAGCGCGTACAAACGATGGCGACAAGATCGTTGCACGTGCCGCCCGCGCAGTTGCGCTGCCGATCCTGCGGGATGGCGCCCGTGATGTCTTCGCGATCGACCTTGCGGAACGAGGCGGCGTGCGCGTAAGCGCGCGCGTGGCAATAAGCGGCGGCTACCAGCATGCCGCATTTCGCGCCGGTTGAGAGACAGCGATCAACCCCATAGCCGTCCGCGTTGCTTGAAATGACGAACATTTGCCGCTCGGCCGCGGGTGCAGCGCCCAGCGACCCGACGAGAACCAAAAAAATGGCGGTGATGCTGACAAGAAGAGTACGCATAGGACGCCCAACGGCCGAAGGTGCCATACGGCACATCGGCTAAGATGCGAAGAAATTCCTTAAGGGTTGTTTAACTGCATTCCATCCTCAGCCCGTCTTCTTAATCCGCGGGATGGCCGAGGGTTCCTTTCAACCCATTGCTTCCTTTGTTGTGTGGCTGCTCTTGACGGCCAAGGCGCAACTGCGCATTCTCCGGCGCGATGAACGGCCTTAACCATATCTGCGGCATTCGCCCGGAGATTATTAGCTAGCGCACGAACGCTGGCTGCGGCCGCCTTTTCTCAAGCTTTGAGCAAAATGGACGCCCGGCCAGCGGAGGCCGAAGGTGTCTTATGGAACTGCGGCTCTACGATACGCTGACGCGCGAGAAACGGGCGTTCACCCCGATCGATCCCGCGCGCGTGCGCATGTATGTGTGCGGCCCGACGGTCTACGACTTCGCCCACATCGGCAATGCGCGGCCGGTAATCGTTTTCGACGTTCTCTTCCGTTTGCTGCGGCACATCTACGGCGCGGATCATGTCACCTACGTCCGCAACGTCACCGACGTGGATGACAAGATCAACGCGCGCGCCGCCGAGCGCGGCATCTCGATCCGCGAGCTGACGGAAGAAACCTACAAGAATTTTTCGCAAGACGTTGCCGCGCTCGGCTGCCTGTTGCCGACGATCGAGCCGCGTGCGACCGAATACGTCGACAAGCCGGCGGCGCCGATCGACATGATCCGCCTGATCGAGCGGCTCATCGCCAACGGCAATGCTTATGTTGCCGAAGGTCATGTGCTGTTCGCTGTGTCAACCATGCCCGATTACGGCAAGCTTTCGAAACGCTCGCTCGACGAGATGGAGGCTGGTGCGCGAGTCGAGGTCGCGCCTTACAAGAAAAACCCGATGGACTTCGTGTTGTGGAAGCCGTCACCGCCAGACTTGCCGGGATGGGACAGCCCATGGGGCCGCGGCCGGCCGGGTTGGCACATCGAATGTTCGGCGATGTCGGCGGCGCTGCTTGGTGAGACGTTCGATATTCACGGCGGCGGCGTCGACCTCGTCTTTCCGCATCACGAGAACGAAATCGCGCAGTCGCGCTGCGCCTTCCACACGAAGGTGATGGCAAACTATTGGATGCACAACGGCTTCCTGCAGGTCGAAGGCGAGAAGATGGCCAAGTCGGCGGGGAATTTCGTGACGATTAGGGAGCTTCGCATAGATTGGAAGGGCCGTGCCTGGTCGGGTGCCGCCATTCGCCTTGCTATGCTTAAGACTCATTATCGTCAGCCGCTTGACTGGACCCTAGACCGTCTTCTTGAAGCGAATGTCACACTGAGTATTCTCAAAAATACGGTTCGCATGGCGAATCCGGACAAAGGGAATGTATTGCCCGATGTTGTATCCGCGCTGTGCGATGACTTGAATACACACCTTGCTCTGCAAGCATTGATGCTCGGAGGAAATAATCGCAACGATCTGGCAAAAACGCTCGTTTGGCTGGGACTATTTGACGACTCTGAATTCAAGATCGGTCGTACTGAATCCGATGAGATAAGGCGTGCGCTTGAAAAAGCTAGCAAGCAAGTCGAAGAGAATGAAATGTTGGCTAGCTTGGGGCTGGAGAGAAAACGGCTCGATGAAATGATTGCAGCTCGTCTCGCGGCTCGTGAAGGTAAAAATTGGACGGAAGCCGACCGCATCCGCGATGAGCTTCTCGTGCAGGGCATCCAGTTGAAGGACGGCAAGGACCCCGCCACCGGCGAGCGCGT
>DASUKT010000083.1:0-2155 GCA_036278575.1 Pseudolabrys sp.
TTCCTCCAGCATGCGTTTGCCCGGATCGGCGGCGCGGCTTTCTCTGACTTCGATGATGTCGACCTCGCGCAGCCCGAGACTGCGGCCCGTCTGCATGACTCGCTTGCGATAGCGCTCGGCAAGCTCTGTTTCCGGCCCGCGTTTCAGGCGGCCGACCGCGGCGACGACGATGCGCATCGTGCCGTAAACCTATCAGAGCGAACGGCGCTCGTCGTTCCTGCCGGACCACATCTTTTCAAGATTGTAGAACGAGCGGGTTTCCGGCTTGAACACGTGCACGATCACATCGCCCGCGTCGATCAAAACCCAATCGCACTGCCGCATGCCTTCGACGCGCACACCCCTTGCGCCGGCCGCCTCGATATCCTTCACGACGCGCTCGGCCACCGAGCCGACATGACGTTGCGACCTGCCGGAGGTCACAACCATGTAGTCCCCGATAGAGCTTTTACCCGTGAGATCGATTGTGATGCTGTCCTCGGCTTTCATTTCTTCCAAGCTCGCAAGGACGATGCGGAGCGTTTCCTTCGCAGCAGGCTGCTTGGAAACGAGTTCGGGCGCCGGACGGGCCGCCCGAGAGAGTGCAGGTGTGGACAGGGTCCTTTATCCTTTCGGTTGTCGCACTCACCTCGACTCGCGCCGAGGATCACCTAAAAGATAGCTACTTCCTTTTTGTCTTGCCACGCTTGCCCACGGCTTTCTTTTTTGTGGGTTCCGCTTTTGCCGATTTGGCTACCGCTCGCCCGGCCGAGTGGCGGTTCCGGCGCAATTCCCGCAGGGCCGTCGACGAGAGCGGCGACTTCAGGCCGTGCAGATAAATCCATGCGGGCGGCTTTCGGTTCGCAAGCGATCGTGCGGCCGATTCGGGCAAACGAAAGCGGGAAAGTGCCTGGCCGGCGATTCCGGCGCTCGCATAAAGACTGGGCCCAAGCCGATCGACGACTGCAATCGGAACCATGCTGGCGATATCGCGCCAGCGCTGCCAGCGGTGGAAGCTTCGCAAATTGTCCGCGCCCATGATCCAGACGAAGCGGATACCCGGGCAGCGGCGAACGAGCCATTTTATCGTATCGTAGGTGTATCGCGTTTTGATGACAGCCTCGAGGCCGCTGATATCGATCCGCGTGTCACGGGTCAGCGCGCGGGCCGCCGCAATTCGCGTTTCGAGAGATGCCAAGCCGCGCGTGCTCTTGAGCGGATTGCCGGGCGTGACGAGCCACCACACGCGGTCAAGGCTGAGGCGCTTCATCGCAAGCAACGTCGCGCTGACATGGGCTTCATGCGGCGGATCGAAGGTGCCGCCGAACAGGCCGATGGCCATGCCCCGCGCATGCGGCGGGAGCAGTCGCTCACATCGCATTGCCGCCCCCTTCGCTCAGGCCTGGATGATGGTGTACGGACCCGGTTTATCGATCACGGTCTGATCTGCCCCGAACCCCGCACGCGATACTTGAAACTGGTAAGTTGCTCGACGCCGACAGGCCCGCGCGCGTGCAGCCGTCCCGTAGCGATGCCGATTTCCGCGCCGAACCCGAACTCTCCTCCATCGGCGAATTGTGTCGAGGCGTTGTGCAGGACAATTGCGGAGTCGACTTGTGTCAGGAATTTGTCGGCGGCGGACTTGTCCTCGGTGACGATCGCGTCGGTGTGATGCGAGCCGTAGCGTTCGATGTGATCGATTGCGGCGTCGATGCCATCGACGACTTTTACCGCGATGACGGCATCGAGATATTCCGTGGACCAATCTTCTTCCGTTGCCGATTTAACCCGCGAGTCTGTCGCTTGCGCCGCCTTATCCCCGCGAACTTCGCAGCCGGCATCGAGCAGCATTTCAACGAGCGGCTTGAGCTCGGCTGCTGCTGCGGCGCGATCGACGAGAAGTGTCTCGGCTGCGCCGCAAACGCCCGTGCGCCGCATTTTAGCGTTGAGGACGATCTCCTTCGCCATCGCGAGCGAAGCGCCCTTATCGACGTACACGTGACACACGCCTTCCAGATGCGCGAACACCGGCACGCGCGCTTCCGCCTGCACGCGGCCGACGAGTCCTTTGCCGCCACGTGGCACGATGACGTCGATCGCGCCATCGAGGCCGCTGAGCATCAGCCCGACGGCCGCGCGGTCGCGCGTCGGCACGAGCTGAATTGCATCTGCGGGT
>DASUKT010000084.1:0-3419 GCA_036278575.1 Pseudolabrys sp.
CCGTGAACAGCGGCGGGTGCTTTACCGTCGCGTGCTTGATGCCGAGATTGTCGAGATAGGCGAAGAGCTGATCGGGCGTGGCAGGCATGACCGGACAATAAACCGGCATTTGCTGTTATGGTAATGCCGTCCGCCGGAGGAGCCGCATGCGCATCTTTTTCATTTCGATCGTGACGTCCGTGGCGCTGCTCGGCGGCGCATCCGCCGCGCGCGCCAGCGGCAATGCGCCGTGGTGCGCCAACATCACGGTCGGCCCGGGCGATATGGTCGAGGATTGCCATTATTGGACCGTCGAGCAGTGCGTCCCGAACGTGATCGCGGGCAACAAGGGCTTTTGCGGGCAGAACCCGCGTTGGGCGGGCTCGTACGATCCGGTGACGGGGCAGCCCATTTATCCGGCCAAGCAGCACCGGGAACACCGCGTTCATCACCATCGCTGAACCGGGAAAGCCCTTGTTGCAATCGGGCGGCCCTATTGGCTATACGGACGGCCTTGGCAGCCGGCTGCGATTGGGCCGGACAGGTTCCTACGGATGCGGGTGTAGCTCAGGGGTAGAGCACGACCTTGCCAAGGTCGGGGTCGAGGGTTCGAATCCCTTCGCCCGCTCCAAGACTTAACCGAAATTGGCGCCCGTGATTTTGGCGAAAACTAAGCATCAAAACTCAAGATCGACAGCGTGATCTTGTTAAGATTGCGCAATTTCCAAACGAAACAGCTTCGTCACTTGTTCGTCGTTCACCCGGAATCTAACGCGTTTCGAGTTTCGCATAAGCTGGCCCAAGTCGATGCGCCTCGTTGGAGAATACCTGCGGAAAATTACTGCGCTCGCCGCGCAGTCGTCTTGGAAAGCGTTAAACGGAGTGGAAGGTGCAGGGCTTGGTGGCGTAGCGGCAATTATCCTGGGTGTGCTAGCACCGGCTCAGGGAAACAGCCTGCGAGCCACGATAGAAAATTGGCTCATCAACTTCGTCATCTGCACATTGATCGCGTGGGCGGGCTTATTCGTCGTTCGTCTAATCCTTGTCGCCCCGTTTCAACTATGGGTAGGCGAGCAAAAGCGGCTAAACGTACTCGCTGCTGATACAATAACGCTAGGACAGGATAAAAAGATAGAGCATGACAAGACACTGGCCACCAAGTTCAGAACAATCTTTCCAGAACCTTCAAAGCAAAAGATTACATCTGATTTGCTGAATCAGCACGCATATTGGGACATCCAAAGCAATCAATTGGCGGATGCAATAGTTTACCTCGACTCCGCTGAAGCGCACTTTCTCCTTGAAGAATTGCAGCTGCATGCCAAAGCATTCGTTCAAGCTACCGCATCATTATTAGAGTTTCTTGGCTACAAGTTTTTTGTGCATCCACGCGATCAAAGAAAGCCGCCAATCTATTTTGCGATGCAGCCTAGTTTGAATGTGGATCGCGAGGGTGACGGAAGCCTAGAACAAATGCAAAAATACGACAAGCTAACTGAGGATTTAGAGGGTTTGGTAGCAGCCATGTCAAATACCTACGACGCCCTTATCCGCGCCTTTCATGAAAAGTTATTTGTGTGACTTCATTTGCGCCGTGCGCACGCGCCCTACGGAAAACCATCGTCAATCCCCCACCGCCAGCGCGCCGCGGGTGCGTGTGTCGGCGGCGCCGACGTAACCCTGCGGCGTGACTTCGATTGAATTCGCCGACGTGCCCGGCGCAACCAGCGTCACCTTGTGGCCGCGCGCTTTCAACCCATTGATGACTTCTGGCGCAAAGCCCGGCTCCATCATGACCTCGTCCGGCAGCCATTGATGATGCAGCCGCGGCGCGGTGACCGCGTCGGCGATGCTCATGTGAAAATCGATTACGTTCGCGATGACTTGCAGCACGGCGGTGATGATGCGGCTGCCGCCGGGCGAGCCGGTGACGAGAAACGGCTTGCCATCTTTCAGCACAATGGTCGGCGTCATCGACGACAGCGGCCGCTTGCCGGGACCGGGCAGGTTGGCGTCGAAACCGACGAGCCCGTAGGCGTTCGCTGCGCCGGGCTTCGCCGTGAAATCGTCGAGCTCATTGTTGAGCAGCACGCCGGTCCCGTCCGCAACAAGCCCGAGCCCATAAGAGAAATTGAGCGTGTAGGTGTTCGAAACCGCGTTGCCCTCGCGGTCGATGACGGAGAAGTGCGTCGTGTTGGGGCCTTCAAACCCTTGCGGGTTGCCGGCGCGGATGTCGGCTGCGGGCGTTGCCTTTTCGCTAATCGTCGCGCGCAGCGAGGCGGCGTATTTCTTCGACAGCAAACCTTTGAGCGGCATGCGCACCGATTCTGGATCGCCCATGAATTCGGCGCGGTCGGCATAGGCACGTTTCATCGTTTCGACGAAATAGTGCAACGATTGCTCGCCGCGCCCGAGTTTCGCCAGATCGTAGCCCTCGAGGATGTTGAGCATCTCGATCAGATGCACGCCGCCGGAGGAGGGCGGCGGCATGGAGACGATCTCGTAACCGCGGTAGGCGCCGCGCACCGGCACGCGCAACACGGCGTGAAAGTTTTTCAGATCGTCGGCAGTCATAATGCCGCCGGCGGCTTGCACCGCGCCGGCGATCTTCTCCGCGATCGGACCTTCGTAAAACGCGCGCGGGCCTTTGTCGGCAATTGCTTGCAGCGTGTCGGCGAGATCGGATTGGATGAGCTTGGCGCCAAATGCGAGCGACTTGCCATCTTTCAAAAAGATTTTGGCTGACGAAGGCCAGCGTGCGAGCCGCTGGCGTGCAGCGGGAAGCGAATCCGCGGTGTCGTCCTCGACCGGAATGCCGTTGCGCGCAAGCTCGATGGTGGACGCGATCAGGTCGGCAAGCGACATTACGCCCGAGCCATACTGACGCTCTGCCAGCGCCAGGCCGGCCACCGTGCCGGGCACGCCGATGCCGAGCGCGCTGTTGCGCGATTTGTCTGGATCGGGATTGCCGTGCGCATTGAGGAACATGTCTTTCGTCGCCGCGGCCGGCGCCGTCTCGCGGTAATCGATCGCGATGTCCTGATTGGATTTGGCGAGATGAATCACCATGAAGCCGCCGCCGCCGAGATTGCCGGCGCGCGGATAGGTCACCGCCATGGCGAAACCGACGGCGACTGCGGCATCGATTGCATTGCCGCCGCGCTTCAACACGTCGGCGCCGATGCGCGCCGCGCGCGCCTCCTGCGCGACGACCATGCCATTGCGCGAGGTGACGGCGTGAACGGGCGGCGGGGCGGTGAACGGGCGCGACGCTCCTTTGGCCGGAGCAAAAGCCGAAGTCAAAAGTGCGAGCGTGAAAGAAAAAATGCGAAAATAAGAACTCATAAATCGCGGTCACTCTCTGCTGTCGTCCCGGCCAAGCGAGCTCTTGCGAGCGCGAGCCGGGACCCATACTCCGCAGCTTATCGATAGGGCACGGC
>DASUKT010000085.1:0-3956 GCA_036278575.1 Pseudolabrys sp.
ACGCCGCGCGTCGTCAACCTCATGGACGAGGCCGAGAACGCGGCCTTCAAAAAAATCTGGCCGGTCGGAAAGTTTCCGGTGCTGCGCGACGGCGACACGGTCGTTCCGGAATCGACGAGCATCATCGAGTATCTCGCGCGGCGCCATCCGGGTCCGGTCAAACTCATTCCGGACACACCTGAAGCAGCCCTCAAGGTGCGCGAAAAAGATCGGTTCTACGATCTTCATGTTCACTTCCATACGCAAAAGATCATCACCGATCGGATCAGGCCCGCCGGTCAGAACGATAGGTTCGGAGTCGAGCGGTCGCGCGAGGCGCTGAACGTCGCGCTGGCGATTGCAGACAAAGAAATGGCGACACAGCGTTGGGCGGCGGGCGATGCCTTCGGCATGGCCGATTGCGCCGCGGCACCGCCGTTGTTCTACGCCAACATGGCGGTCACGCCGTTGGCAGGCGGCTACGACAATCTTGCGGCTTACCTGCAACGGCTGATGCAGTGGCCGTCTTATGCACGCGCGCTGAAGGAGGCGGAGCCTTTTCTCGAATATGTGCCACGCTGAGGAACGACCGTCTGAGGCGAAGCTGTTGCCCGCGGCCAAAGCGCTTCTGCCCTGAAAGGTGAGGGTTAAAGCGGAGGTCAGGCAACGGGTTCGCCAACGTCGCCGACCTCTCCTTTCAAGGGATGTAACGATGCTGCTCCTGTGCCACCCGGCACGTCACGCGCAACCATCGATTTCCCCAAGCGTTAGCCGGGAGGTCCGGCGCCTGAATTTAGCCCGATAAATGGCCAATGGTGGACTCTTAACCGCTTATCTGCTAGAGCCGCGCGACTCAGAAGCCTGTTTTTCAAGGCTTTTCCGACCCAGCCCGGCCGAGCACAACAGAGGAGCAAGCGTGCAAGTTCTCGTTCGCGACAACAATGTCGATCAGGCCCTTAAGGCGCTCAAGAAAAAGATGCAGCGCGAGGGTATCTTCCGCGAGATGAAACTTCGCGGCCATTACGAAAAACCATCGGAAAAGAAAGCTCGCGAGAAGGCGGAAGCGATCCGCCGCGCCCGCAAGCTCGCGCGCAAGAAAATGCAGCGCGAAGGTCTGCTTCCGATGAAGCCCCGACCCGCTCCGGGCGCAGGCGGCGCGGGCGGTCATGGCGGCCGCAGCGGAGCGCCGCGCCGTTTCGGCTGATTTGTGAGCCTTACGCCGCAACGATTGAGTTGATTGAAGCGCGGGCTCGTCAGTCGCCCGCGCTGTTGTTTTTGAGGATCGGGGCATCGTCGAACCGGCGCCGTATTTGGCGGCAAATATCCCGGAATTCAGATCGTCCGATGCGGAATAGCTTAAAAACCCCACGCAATCCCGAACGCGGCCAACGCGCCGCGCGCGCCGCCGTTTGCAGCCTCCTGCTTGCCGCTGCGCTCGGTGGATGCTCGACCATCAACAACGCGCTCAGCACCGGCGCGCCCGAAAGCGAGGATGCGGCCTATGTCGGCTCGCCGGCCAATATCCAGTCGCTGACGGATGTGGTGCGGCGAAATCCGAACGATCCGCAGGCTTACAATATGCGCGGATCGGTTCTCGGCGAATCCGGCCACTATCCGGAAGCGCTTGCCGATTTCGACAAGGCGATCAGCATCGATCCGAACTACGCGCAGGCCTACTCGAACCGCGGCCTCGTCTATCGCGAGACAGGCAAAGCCGACCTCGCCCTCGCCGACTACAACAAAGCGCTGTCGATCGATCCCAACTACGCGCCGGCCTATCTCGGTCGCGGCATGGTCTACCGGCAACAGAAGAAATCGCTTCCGGCCCTGCAAGACTTCAACAAGGCGATCGCGTTGCGGCCCGATAATGCGGAAGCCTATTACAACCGCGGCCTGCTCTATCAAAGCCGGAATCAGCACAATTTTGCCATCGACGATTTCACAACCGCCATCGGCCTCACGCAACAGCAGGCCGCGCCTTACATCGCGCGCGGCCTGAGTTACATGGCCGTCAACAATTACAAGGACGCCGCCGGCGATCTCGATCAGGCGGTCAATATCGAGCCGCAAAGCATGCAGGCCTGGCTCAGCCGCGGCCTCGCCTACGAACGGCTGGGCGACAAGCAAAAAGCAGCCGGGTCATACGCCCGCGCGATGAATATCGACCAGAACAACGCCCCCGCGCGTGCGGGCTTCCAGCGCGTCGGCGGCAAGTTCGGCGAGGCGTACCCGACGTTTTAGGCGCGAAAGACGAGCGCAATAAATTCGGATTGAACCAAACCGAGAGATTGCTCACCTCCCCTTAAAAGGGGAGGTCGGCGAGCGAAAGCGAGCCGGGTGGGATCAATCATGTTTCTTGATCCCCTCCCCGACCCTCCCCTTTTCAAGGGGAGGGAGCACGCTGTCATCGTGGCAACACCTCGGTTTGAAACCGGGCGAACGCTACCCACCCAGAAACAGCCGGCTCACGTCCGGATTGGCGAGCAGATCGCTGGCGCGGCCGGCGAGCGCAAGCTTGCCGGAAACCAGCACGTAGCCGATATCGGCAAACTCAAGCCCCTTCTTGGCATTTTGCTCGACGATGACGATTGTCTTGCCGTCCTTGTGCTGGAGGTCGCTGAGGATTTCGAACACCGCGTCGATGAAACGCGGCTCGAGCCCGATCGACGGCTCGTCGACGAGCAGGATTTGCGGATCCATCACCAGCGCGCGGCTGATCTCGAGCAGCCGCCGTTCGCCGCCAGAGAGCACCTTGGCCGGGTGCTTGCGACGTGCGGCAAGCCGCGGATACTTGTCGAACACTTTCTCCGCGGCCTGCTTGGCGTTGGCGGTTTCCGGCATCAGGTAGCCGCCCATCCACAAATTTTCCTCAACCGTCATCCCCGGAAAAACCGACTTGTCCTGCAGGATGTAGGCAATGCCGCTCGAGCGCAGCTTTTCGTTGGCCGACATCCGCGTCACGTCAACGTATTTGCCGTCGCGCTCAGTCGAGACCGCGCCGGAATAAATGTTCGTGAAGCCGAAGATAGAATGCAGAACGGTCGATTTGCCGGCTCCGTTCGGCCCGATCAGGCACAGCGATTGCTTGCGGCCGACGCGCAGATTAACGCCGTGCAGGATCTCCATCGCGCCGTAGCCGGCGCGCAGATCGTCGATCTTCAGATGCGGCTTGTGGCCGGCAAGCGCGTCAAGCTCGCCGATGTCGATATCGCGGGCAATCGCCTGCGCCTGCCGCGCGACCTCCTCGACCGAAATGGCAGGAGCAACACCGCCGTGATAGCCGCCCGGTGCGACGTCCTCGAGCGCCGACATCAGGTCGCACCGAGATAAGCGTCGATGACGCGCTGGTTGCGCTGGATTTCACCGGGCTCGCCCTCGGCCAGCATCTCGCCATGGGCGAGGCAGTAAATTTTGCTCGCCATGTTCATGATCACGCGCATGTTGTGCTCGATGATGAACAGCGTGATGCCGAACTCGGTATTGGCGCGCTTCAGGCGGTCGAGCAGGCCGTTGATGAGCGTCGGATTGATGCCGGCGGTCGGCTCGTCGAGCAACAGCACGGTCGGCTCGTTCATCATCGCCATGGCGAATTCGAGCAGCTTTTGCTGGCCGAACGAGAGACTGCCCGCACGCAGGAACCGCTTTTCGTAAAGCCCGACAAAGGCCAGAAGCCGTGCGCCCCGGTCGGCGGTCTCGCGGCTTTCGCGTGCAAACATGTCAAGGACTCCCGCCTTGCGGTGCGGAATCGAGATCAGCATGTTCTGCATGCAGTTCATCTTGCCGTAGATGCGCGTGGTCTGGAACGTGCGCAGCAAACCGAGCCGCGCGATCTGCTGCACGCTCATGCGCGATATCTCGCGGCCCTCGAAGGCGATCGAACCGGAATCGATGGGGTGATAGCCGACAATGGAATTGAACAGCGTCGTCTTGCCCGAGCCGTTGGGGCCGATAAGCCCGGTGATACCGCCGCGCGGCAC
>DASUKT010000086.1:0-8284 GCA_036278575.1 Pseudolabrys sp.
TTCCTCGACGTGAAGCGTGATCTCGCGGCACGCGGGCACCTGTCCATAGGCGAGTTCAAGCCGTTCGGCGGCGAGCAAAAGGCTCATTTTGCTTCGGCTCCGAGATAGGCGGCAATCACGTCGGGATGCGTCTGCACGTCAGCCGGCGTCCCCTCGAACAGATATTGCCCGTAATCCATCACGAGGATGCGGTCGGCGATCTGCATCACCAGATCCATATTGTGCTCGACCATCACGACCGTCATGTCGCGCGCACGTAAGGCGACGATCCGCCCCAGCAGAGCTTCGACTTCAACAGCGTTGAGGCCCGCCGCCGGTTCATCGATCATCAGAAGACGAGGAGCGGTGGCGAGCGCGCGGGCAATTTCGAGCATGCGCTGCTCGCCATAGGACAACGACCCCGCGGTCACATGCGCGCGCTGCTTCAATCCGACGAAAGCCAGGAGGTCGAGTGCTTCGCTACGGCAGTGTTCCCGGTCGCGGCGGAACGCAGGACCGTGCAGCACGTATTGCCACAACGGTACTTCATGCCGGATATGAAATCCGGCGAGCACGTTCTCCAGGACTGAGAGTTGCTTGAAGAGCCTGATTTTCTGGAATGTGCGGGCAATCCCATGGCGCACGCGCCGGTGCGATGGCATGCCGACAAGATCGATGCCCGCAAACGTCATGTTGCCGGCGTCTGGCTGATAGATGCCGCTCATCAAGTTGAGCAGCGTGGACTTGCCGGCGCCGTTCGGCCCGATCACCGCGAACACAGTTCCGGCCGGAATGCGCAGCGAGATGTCGCGTACCGCCTGCACGCCGCCGAAGCTTTTGCGCAAGCCCTCGGCATGAAGCAGGATTTCGCCGCCGTTGCTCATGACGCGGTGCCCTCCCGCCCGCGCCGTTGCAGCCGCTCCACGATCAGGCGCCCCGCCTGCACCATGCCGCCTGGCATGAACAGCACGACCAGCGTAACGGAGATGCCGTAAACGATCAGCCGCAAATCGCCGATACCGCGCAGCAATTCCGGTAGCACCGTGAGCAGAACGGCGCCAAGGACCGGGCCGATCAGCGTGCCCATTCCGCCGACGATCACCATCGCTAGGATGCTGAATGACTCGGTGATAAAAAATGCGTCGGGAACGAGAGTGCCGACGAAGCTTGCGTAAAAGCAACCGCCGGCGCCGGCAACCGCCGAACTCACCGCGAAGGCAAATATCTTCCACTTTTGGCCGTTCACACCAAGCGAAGCGGCCGAGACTTCGTCCTCGCGGATGGCCGTCAGCGTCTCGCCCACGGGAGAGCGGACCAACTGGTCGAGCAGGAGGTAGACGACAAAGGCAAAGCCCGCGGTGAGGTAAAAAAGATTGGCAAGGTTGCTGAAGCCGATCACAGGCAGCCCAGGAATCGCGATCGGCGGCGGCGGCGCGATGCCATAGATGCCGAGGGGCCCTTGCGTGAGGCTGATCCAGTTGAGCAAGACCTGGTAGGTAATGACGGCAAAGCCGAGCGAGGCGATCGCGAGATAGTGCCCGCGCAGGCGCACTGCGAACATCGAGAGAAACACGCCGGCGATCCCGGCAAGCAGAATACCGGCGATGAATGCAATCCAGAACGGCACGCCGAGTTGGGTGATCAGCAGCGTCGAGGCATAAGCGCCAATGCCATAGAAGGCGGACTGTCCGAGATTGAGCTGCCCGGCATAGCCTAAAACGAAATCAAGACCGATCGCGAGCAGCACGTTGATCGCGCACACGATGAGGTTCGTGCGCCAATAGGAATCCGTGAAGACGGCCGGCAAGAACGCAATGACGATTGCGGCGACCACCAGCCAAAAGCGGCGCGATGCTACGAACGAGGTTGCCGGCGTCGAGGGCAAGTTTTGAGCAGTTGCGGAATTAGACATTTTCTTCGCGCCGCTCGGCAATCAGACCGGTCGGCCGCACCGCGAGCGTCAACAGGAGCAGCGCAAAGACGACGATATCGATCCAGCCTGGATCGAGAAACTGCGTGGTGTAGCTCTCGATCAAGCCGACGATGAGGCCGGCGATGATCGTTCCTTCGACATTGCCGAAACCGCCGATGATCACAATGGCGAAGGCCTTGATGATGACCGAGGTCCCCGCGAACGGTGTGAGCACCAGCACAGGACCGAGCATGGCTCCGCCCATGCCGGCCAGCGCCGACGCGATAATGAACGTCAGCATGATCACATGGTTCTGATTGATGCCCATAAGACCGGCGGTCTCGCGATCCTGCGAGACGGCGCGGAGGGCCTTGCCGAGAAACGTAAATTTCATGAAGGCGTAAAGCAGCGCGATCGTTAGCGCCGATACGACGATGATCAGCGCGTTCTGTACTGTGAAGAAAGTGCCGCCGACGTGGATGACATCGTTGCTATAGGGCGTGCTGAATGCGTAAGGGACGGGCCCCAGCAATATCAGCATCGCATTCTGAAGCATGATCGACACGCCGATCGTCGCGATCAGCGGCAGCAGTTCGTTACCGCGGTCGCGCAAAGGCGCAAACACGGCGGCATTCATCAGCCAGCCAAGCGCCGCGCCGACGGCGAGTGCGGCGGCGATCCCGACAAAGTAGTTCCCGCTCAGCCAGTGCGTGACGAAGTAGGCGACAAACGCGCCTACCGTCACGATGTCGGCATGGGCGAAATTGATCTGCATCAGCACGCCGTAAATGAGGGTGAGCCCCAACGCGACCAGCACGTAGAGGCTACCCACGACGATGCCATTGATCCCCTGCTGGAGGATGACCGTCAGCATGTCAGCAGGGCTAGTTCCACTTCAGCGCGGTCCAGGAAAGGTCCGGCTTTGTCTCCATGTAATGGACGGTGTCCATCTTGATGTTCTGATTATGCTTGTCGAATTCCACGCTGCCGGTGACGCCGACGAAGTTCTTCGTCGCGGCAAGGCCGTCGCGGATCGATTGAGCATCCTTGCCGCCGCGCCGCACAACGTCGGCGATCAGCATGATCTGGTCGTAGGCGTGCGCGTTGAGGTGCGTGGGACTCTGCTTGTATTTGGCCTTGAATGCATCGACGAACTTGCGCACGACGTCGCGCTTATCGGTGGGGTCAAACTGCACGATGCGGATATAGCCGAGCGCGGCTTTGCCGGCCTTTTGCTCGAAGCCGAAGGGCAGCCAGATCGTGCCGAGCTGGATAGCTCCGCCACCGCCGCCCTTGACGACGCCGGCTTGCGCAAGGGCCTGCGTGATCTTCAGGCCTTGGCCTTCGAGCGTGTAAGTGGGGATGACGTCGACCTTGCCGAGACCTTTGACGCGCGTGGCAATCGACGTGAAATCGTTCACGTCGCGGCCGAAGCCGATATCGGCGAGAATTTTTCCGCCATCCTTCGTGAACGTGTCGGCGAATACCTTGGCGTTGCCAATGCCGGCATTGGTATTCTCATGCAGGATGACGGCCGTCCGCGCATTCAGCCGCTTGTAGGCATTGTTGGCGATGTCGATGCCTTGCATGACCTCGTTCGGCATGATGCGGAACGTCCAGGGATTGCCGGGCTCGGTGATCTTGATTGACGACGACCCCGCGTTCAGCAGTGGAATTTTGGCCTGAGCCATGATCGGCATAATGGCGAGCGTGGCGTCCGAGCATTCCTCTCCGATCGTCACGTCAGGCTTGAATTGGTCGATCAATCGTTTGGCGGCTTGCGTTGCGGGAAGGGGGCTGCAAGCGGAGTCTTCGTATTTGACCTCGAACTTGTAGCCGTTCACGCCCGCCTTATTGAGTTGCTCGAGAGCAAGTTCGACGCCCTGCTTGTCCTGCGCGCCGAAGTAGGACCCGGGTCCTGAAATCGGAAACAGCGCGCCGATTTTGATAACCTTGTCGGCGGCAAGCGAAGACGCGGTCGATGCGGCATATCCTCCGGCGATCAGTGCAACCGTCAGCAGTGCACCGTAGAGCTTTTTTATCATTGCTTCCCTCCCACGCTGGTAGGGACATTAGACCCGCATTTGATCCAAGTTGGCAATGGGTTGCGCCGTTGAGGTGCCGGCGGCTTGATGCACGCGAAAATTGAAGGCCATTATCGCAAACCGAGCCGCGGGAAAAGGCGCCGCGGGTTTAGTTCCGCAATCGCGTTCATATCCGAGGTGCTGAAGCCTGCGGCGCGCAGGCCGTCGAGCGGACTTAAATCGGCGGGCGGAAAAGAATAGTCGGTGCCGAGCACCAGGCGATCCGTCCCGACAAGGTCTGCCAGAAATCTGAGCGGCTTCGGCGCATGCAGGATCGTGTCGTACGCCATTGCTGGCGCGTAGGCCGACGGCGCTTTTTGCGCGACATCGGCTTGTGCGATTCTGTCCATACGCGCGTGCATGACGTCGAAGCGGCCGGCTAGATAAGGATAAGCGCCGCCGCCGTGCGAAAGCACAAACGTCAACTGGGGAAAGCGATCAAGCACGCCCGAATAGATCAACGACGCAACACCGAGTGTCGTATCGAACGTATAGTTCACGCTTTGCCGCAAGCCGAATTTTGCCGCACGCGGGAACGGCGTCGAGGCCGTGGGATGGATCATCACCGGCAGCTTCAATTTCTGCGCGCAAGCCCAAAGCGGATCGAGATCGAACTCGCCGATGTTTTGTCCCTCGATATTGGAGGACAACATCGCCGCTACCGCGCCAAGCTCAGCTGCCCGCTTAAGCTCGGCTGCTGCATCGTCGGCGCTGGGCAGCGGGACTGAGGCGACGAAAGACATGCGCGCGGCATTTGCCTGGCACCATTCGGCAAGGGTGTCGTTGAGCAGGCGATGCCATGCTGCGCAGTTTTCGCGGGGCAGGCCATATCCGTAGATGTCGGGCCATGTCGCCACGAATTGACGATCGAGTTTGCGGGAATCCAGCCACGCAATGCGCTCGGCCGCGCTTCCGATAAGCTTGGGGAAGAACGGACGAACCTTGTAGCCGTATGAAAATGCAAGCGCCGGTGCCGCCCCGCCCTCGATAACCTGCACGCCGATTTCCGGGCCGCGTTCGCGCGTAACCGCAATCAAGGTCTGTGGAATGTAATGGGCGTGAACGTCGATTGTCATGGGCGTCTCGAATGAATGTCGTTTTGGATGCGTGGCACTTATGGATCACAAAGCAATTTCGGGCAATGCAGGATGCGTATTGCGGATCGACGGCAAGCGTATGTCAGCGTGTGAAACACGCAAACCGCGATTGTGCGGATGATGTCGGATGTTAAGATAAATCGAGTCTGGGGGTATCATTGTCAGTTGATGTTTGTGCAAGGGCGGTTCGCTCGGGGGAGGAACTCAATGAGCGTCGATGAAGCTAAATCAGCAGAATTGGTTGCAAGATTGGAGCGACTGCCATTCTCGAAGTGGCACCGCAGTTTTTTCATTCTCGCCTTTGTCGGAATCATGCTGGATGCAGCCGACTTCGCGTTCTTCGGCGCGGCTTTGCCGCCGATTGCGAAGGAATTCCACTTCGGCCCGGCACAAGCCGGACTGCTGGCGACCGCCGGGCTGGTCGGCGCTTTTCTCGGTGCGCTGTTCTGGGGCACGGTGTCCGACTACATTGGAAGGCGCACATCATTCCAGGCAACGGTTGGAATATTCGCGGTATTTACCGCCGTCGTCGCAATGTCGTGGAACGTAGTCTCGCTGGCCGTTTTCCGGTTCCTGTCAAATTTCGGCCTGGGCGGCGAGGTGCCGGTGACGACGACGCTTTCCGCTGAATTCAGCCCCGGCCGCATTCGCGGGGCGATGACCGGAAATATCCTCGCCGCATTTCCTGTCGGGCTCGTCGTTGCGGCGGCGCTCAGCCTCACGGTTCTTCCGGCCTTTGGATGGCGCGCGCTGTTTGCGGTCGGCATCCTGCCAGCTTTCATTCTTTTCTTCGTACGGCGCTATATGCCGGAGTCGGTCCGCTATCTGCTGAGCAAGGGGCGTGTTGCGGAAGCCGAACAGACCGTCGCCAATATCGAAAAACAAGCGCTCGGGCGCGCGCTGACGGCAGAGGAGCTTCGCGGTGTCGCGCGGGTGCGTCCGGAGGTTGCCGTGCCGTCTGGCGTCACTGTTTTCGAGCTGTTCAAGGCGGGCCGCGCCCGCACGACCATCCTGGTCTGGATCGTTTCGTTCGGCTTCCTTTGGGCATCGAACGGAATCCTGTTCATGCTGCCGACGATCCTGCTGCAGCGGGGAATTCCATTGACGCGCGCTCTGACGTTTCTGCTGGTTCAGGCCATCGGCGGTGTTTTCGGCTACTCCGTTTGCAGCTTCCTGATCGATCGCTATGGCCGGCGACCGGTGCTGTTCCTCTATTATTTCATCGGCGCGTTCTTTCACCTTTGGTTCGCGGTCTCCACCGGGTTTGCAACCTTCATCGCCGCCTTCCTCGTGGGATGGGTCAATCCCGGCGCATTTGGGCCGACCGGCGTCTACGTCAGCGAGTTGCACCCGACGCACATCCGCTCGACGGCGGTTGGTTGGTTCTTCGGCATCGGCCGCATCGGGTCGTTCCTCGCGCCGACGGTTGTCGGGCTGATGCTGGCATACGGGCTGGGTGCTTACACGATGTACACGTTTGCCTTCGCGTATTTGGTTGCTTCCTTTGCGTTGCTCGCTGTCGGCATCGAAACCAAGGGGCGCGTGCTGGAAGAGATTACGCAATCGAAGCCGGCGACAGCCTGAACGTCGCTGTCTTGCTATTTGCTCCGGCGCGCGCGGGCGCCGGAGCATTTTCGTGCAAGTTTCAGCTGAGAAAGTCGCTGAGTAACTTCAATGCCTGATCCGGGCACTCAATAACCGAAGCATGGCGCGTGCGTGGAATCCAGACGAGCTTTGCGCCCTTGATGTTTTCCGCAAGCCAGCGGGCGGAATCGAGGAAGCTTGGAATATCGTTCTCTCCGCAGACCACGAGCGTCGGCGCGCGGATACGGGCAGCGTCAGGGCGCAAGTCCGCCGCGCCGAGTGCTTCGCAGGCGAGCGCATAGCCTTCGCCGGACGTTCTTTGCAAAGTCTCGCGCACATAACGCACGCTTTCCGGATCGCGCGCGAGCGCATCATCGGAAAACCAGATTTTCAAAAGGTCGGGCACCATGGCGGCGACGCCCTTGGTGCGCGCGGTTTGTGCACGGACGGTCCACATGCCGCGGATTTCATCGCTATAGCGCGGTGTGGTGTCGACGAGCACGAGGCGCTCGACCATTTCCGGGCGGTGTGCCGCGAAATGTTGCGCGATAAGTCCTCCGAGCGAAATCCCGGCAATGCTGGCGCGGCCGATCCCGTTCAGCTCCAGGATTGCTGCGAGTTGACCGGACAAGTCAGCAATCGAATAGGGTGCAGCCGGCACCGGCGTCGCGCCGTGCCCCGGCAGATCGTATCGCAGCAGTGTGAAACGGTCCGCAAGCGGCGTGGCAAAATCCCAAAATCTGTGGTCGACACCGAGGCAATGCAGCAGCACCAGCGGCGCGCCTGAACCCATGCGATGCGGCGTGACGCTTTTTGCATCGAGTGCGGACATCGGACAATCTCCACCTTCTTGAAGAATGGCTGGGCGATGCTCTATCAGAAATGACTTCCATGCCGTAAGCAAACCCGGCTGAAAGGCTCGTTCGAATGAAAATCGACATCTTCAATCATTTCATGCCGGAGGCGTATTTCGATCGGCTTGGCAAGCTGATCCCCGGCCACGCCGTCGTGAGCGCTTTTCCCCGGATCAAGCCGTTGGTGGATGTCGACGCGCGGCTGCGGCTGATCGACGAATTCGACGGTATGCAGCATGTTCTCTCGTTGGCTAATCCGCCGCTTGAACTGGTCGGTGGCCCTGACGTGACGCCCGAACTCGCGCGCATCGCCAATGATGCGCTTGCGGAATTATGCGCCAAACACCCGGACCATTTCCCAACCTTCATTGCCGCGCTTCCGATGAACAACGTCGAGGCGACGGTTTCCGAGATCGATCGCGCGGTCACAGGTCTTGGCGCCCGCGGCGTGCAGGTGTTCACCAACGTCGCCGGCAAGCCGCTGAGCCTTGCCGAATTCCGGCCGGTGTTTCGCCAGATGGTCAAGCACGATTTGGCGGTCTGGGTGCATCCGATGCGCGGGCCGCAGTTTGCCGATTATGCCAGTGAACAGGCCTCCGAGGACGAAATCTGGTTCAGTTTCGGATGGCCGTATGAAACCACCGCCTGCATGGCGCGGCTCATCTATTCGGGGCTGTTCGATGAGTTGCCGGCGTTGAAGATCGTCACGCACCACATGGGCGGCATGATCCCGTACTTCGCCGGTAAGATAACACTGGGTTTCCGGCAAATCTT
>DASUKT010000087.1:0-3883 GCA_036278575.1 Pseudolabrys sp.
GACGGCCGATCAGCGTCGATTTGCCGTCATCCACCGAGCCGCAGGTCAGCAGCCGTAATGCCGGACGCGTGTCGGCGGCATGTGGCGCCGCGACCAGGCTTCGGGGTTGCACGAGGGTATCCATCAGAAATAGCCCTCGCGCTTTTTCTTTTCCATCGACCCGGAATCGTCATGGTCGATGGCGCGGCCCTGCCGTTCCGAGCTCACGGATGTGCGCATCTCGTCGATGATCGCGTCCAGCGTATCGGCGTTCGAGCGGATCGCGCCGGTCAGCGGGTAGCAGCCGAGCGTGCGGAAACGCACGCGTTCCATGCGCGGCTTCTCGCCCGGTAACAGCGGCAGCCTGTCGTCGTCGCGCATGATGAGAAGACCGTCGCGGTCGACCACAGGCCGCTCTTTCGCGAAATAAAGCGGCACCACGGGAATGCGCTCGGCGCGGACGTATTCCCACACGTCGAGCTCGGTCCAGTTGGACAGCGGAAAGACGCGCATCGATTCGCCAGGCTTGATGCGCGTGTTGAAGATGTTCCAAAGCTCCGGCCGCTGATTGCGCGGATCCCATGCATGTGCCGCCGAGCGATGCGAAAAGATACGCTCTTTCGCACGGCTCTTCTCTTCGTCGCGGCGCGCACCGCCCAAAGCGGCGTCGAACTTGTATTTGTCGAGCGCCTGCCGCAGGGCTTCGGTCTTCATCACCTGCGTATGCAAGGAAGAGCCCGATGCGATCGGAGAAATTCCGCGCGCAACGCCTTCTTTATTGGTGTGAACGATGAGATCGAGCCGGAGCCGCGCCGCTGTTTCGTCCCGGAACGCGATCATCTCGCGGAATTTCCATGTGGTGTCCACGTGCAACAACGGAAACGGCAATTTCGAGGGATAGAACGCCTTTAGCGCCACATGCAGCATGGCGCTCGAGTCCTTGCCGATCGAATAAAGCATCACCGGATTGCGAAATTCGCTGACCGCCTCGCGCATGATGAAGATTGCTTCCGCCTCAAGCCGGCGCAGGCGGGGCGACAGGCCCTCGCGCAGCGGCGAGGCCGGTTTAACGGACGTCGTGGCGTGAGCGGTGACTGTGTTCATCTGCTTTCAACGCTGCGCCTGACATGCGGCGCGCGGATTGGCTTTGCGATTTTTCGGCAAACGTCACCAATTCACACCACTTGTCAACTGCCGGAAAACATGCCGAATAGGCTCGAAAATCAAAGACATGATCCTTTGCAGCGGCATCATGGAAGCATGCTTATCCTACGATGAAGGCAAACGTGTTTAACGCTGAATTTCACTCTGGCCGGCCCCGGCCGGCCGCGTTCCTTGACCGGGATGGCGTGCTCAACGTCGACCGCGGCTGGACCCACCATCCCGATCAGCTGGAATGGGTTGCGGGCGCGCACGAGGCCGTGCGTCTTTTGAACGACGCCGGCTACTATGTTTTCGTCGTGACAAATCAGTCCGGCATCGCGCGGGGATTCTATGACGAGGCGGCGGTCAGGTCCTTGCACGCGCACATGCAAAGTGAGTTGCGGGCGCGGGGTGCGCACATCGATGCATTTTATTTTTGCCCGCACCATCCCGAGGGCAACGTGAAGGAATTCGCGATCGCATGCCTGTGCCGGAAACCGGGCGTCGGCATGCTTGAACAGGCGGCGCGCGAGTGGAGAGTCGACCGCGCCCGCAGCTTCCTGATCGGCGACCGGGACGACGATATTGCGGCGGCGCGTGCGTTCAATATTCGCGGCGTGAAGTTCGATGCCGTCAAAAGCTCGCTGATCGATGTCGTCCGCGGAGAAATTTCACGAGCGGCGATCTGACAAATACGCCGGCAAAGCTTGCGGAATAAGCGTGTGATTTCCGGCCTGACCTGTGCTATGCGCGGCGGAACGCATCGCATTCACCGGCACAGCAAGCGCAAATGAACACGGCATCGAACGGCGCCCCCTCGCAGGAGCGCCTTTTCATTGCGTTGCTGCTGCTCTGGCTCGCAGGGGCCGCTTTGCGTTTCACCATTCTGGCGGTGCCGCCGGTCATCCCGCTCATCCACGACGAGCTCGGCCTGAACGCGACACAGGTCGGGCTGCTCGCCGGCCTGCCTTCGATGCTGTTCGCGATCGCAGCAGTGCCGGGCTCACTGCTGATTGCACGCCTGGGCGTTACCAGCGCGCTGGTCATCGGGCTGACGTTGACGGCGATCTGCGGCGCATTGCGCGGCGCGATCGCCGACGTGATCTGGCTTTATGCGATGACGGTCGCGATGAGCGCCGGCGTCGCGGTGATGCAGGTCACGATGCCGCCCGCCGTTCGCTCGTGGGCGCCGAAGCGCATCGGATTTGCGACAGCCGTCTACACGAACGGATTGTTGATCGGCGAAATCCTTCCGGTGGCGTTGATGCTGCCGCTTGTCCTGCCGCTCCTCGGTGGAAGCTGGCAGAAAGCTTTCGTGGTCTGGAGCGTGCCGGTCGCAATCATCGCCGTCATTATTCCGGTCTTCGCGCCGAAACAGGAAGCCGTAAACGCACAGGCACTGGCGGCGCGGCGGCGCTGGTGGCCCGATTGGCGCAATTCATTGATATGGCGGCTTGGCATCATGCTCGGGACCGTCAACGCGACGTACTTCGGCACCAATACGTTCATTCCGGACTATCTCAACAGCACCGGCCAGTCCGAATGGATCAGCGCGGCGCTATCGGCTCTGAACATCGGACAGCTTCCGGCATCCGCGTTGTTACTGGCGTTCGCGGGCCGACTGGAGCGGAAAGTCTGGCCCTACATGCTGTCCGGTTTCTTGTCGCTCCTTGCGATAACGGGCATCGTATTCGGCTCCGGCCCCTGGATCGTCGCCGCCGCGACCTTGCAGGGATTTGCAGCGGCCGGCATCCTCGTGTTGATCTTGGCATTGCCGCCATTGCTCAGCGAGCCGGATGACGTTCATCGTGTCACCGCTGCAATGTTCACCATCAGTTACACATGTGCCGTCGTTGTACCGATCATCAGCGGAGCGTTCTGGGATGTGAGCGGCATCGGCAGCCTCGCCTTCCTGCCGTTCGCGCTTTGCAGTGTCGCACTCATTATTCTGGCGCCTGCGATCGGCCATGTGCGGCGGAAGGAGATCTGACAGATGCGCCCGATTCCGCCTGGAGCCAAGGGAACTTACACGCTGCGAGTGATGCCTTCGCATCTCGCCAATCAGTTCAAGGACGCCGCCTTGCCGCAGGTGTTCGCCACGCCGATGATGGTGACGGCCATGGAAAATGCAGCCCTCAACGCGGTGCGCGACTATCTCGAGCCGGGCGAAAGTGCGGTCGGCACGCTCGTCAATATCAGGCACCTCGCAGCGACGCCGGTCGGGCACCAGGTCACCGCGCAAGCGGAAGTCACCAGGGTCGACGGCCGGCGGATCGAGTTCAAGGTCAGCGCGCGCGACGAAACGGAAGAAATCGGCAACGGCACGCACGAGCGCATGATCGTCGATATGCGCAGGCTGGATCAGCGGCTCAACGCAAAGAGCAAGCGCTAGGGGCGAGCACGGGTGTCCGCCGCGACTGCGAACATTCGCCTTGGAGCAAAGACCCCGAGCGCCCGCCTACTGCCACGGACAATAGGCGACGCACTGCGGGACGATATCTCCCTCCACGGTTTGCACGTCTTCCCAGACGAGTTGGCAGCCGTCCGGCGTCAGTCCATCGCAATAGTCTTCGGGCGCGTCGATGTAGGCGTACGGGTAGTACTCACTCCCGGCGATCGCCAGAGCGGTAAGCGCGCTGAGCGCGAGAAATGTGCGATATCCGCCGTGATACCGGATACGGTGTCCACGCCGCCATACCGAGTAGTTACGGCCGCGGATCGATGTGTGGCTGATGCCGCTCCCGGGAATCCCGCGCAACCG
>DASUKT010000088.1:0-13539 GCA_036278575.1 Pseudolabrys sp.
CTTCACTTTGACCTCGTCCGCTTTCAAGGACGGCACTTTGCTGCCAAAAAAGAGCGCCGGCTCCATCAAGGCCAACCCGAATTGTGTCGGCGAAAATGTCTCGCCGCCGCTCGCCTGGGCTCACCCGCCGGCGGGCACCAAGAGTTTTGCGCTGCTCATGCTCGATCCGGAGGGAAGGCCGCCGGCTGGCGTGAGCCACTGGGTGGCCTATGGCATCCCTGCCTCGGTGACCGGCTTTGCCGAAGGCGAGGTCAGCAAAGAGAGCAACAAATATGTGGGCGGCCAAAGCCTGTTTAAGGTGGGACACTATATGGGACCATGCACGCCGCCGGGTGCGCCTCATCATTACATATTTACGTTGATCGCAACCGATCTTGAGCCTGGCGCGCTCAAGCCCGGACTGACACGCCAGGAAGTGATGAAAGCTCTGGACGGTCACGCCAAAGGCGCGACGGGGCTGGTCGGTCTTTTCAAGAATCCGTACTGAGCCGAGCGGCGTTTGCCTATGCAATGGGGGAGCGTATTCGATGTCTAGAGTTATGCTCCTCCTGTGGCAGATTCTCGTCGCCGTCGTCGCAGTGGCTCTGTGGTACTTGTTGTCGACCTATCCGGTGTTCGGCCACATCATCCTGCCGCCGTTTTTCTTTTCCAATCCCGTAGATGTCGGCGCGCAGATTATCGATTGGTTCGCCTCCGGCGTGATCTGGAAGCATCTCTGGATCACCTTGTGGGAATCGATGCTGTCGTTCCTCATCGGCTCGTTTGGCGGCGCGCTCGTCGGCTTCTGGTTCGCGCGTCAGCCGCGTGTCGCGGCCGTGTTCGATCCTTACGTGAAGATGACGAACTCACTGCCGCGCGTCGTGCTCGCGCCGATTTTCACGCTCTGGTTCGGCCTCGGCATCTGGTCGAAGGTGATGCTTGGCATCACGCTCGTCTTCTTCATCGTGTTCTTCAACGTTTACCAGGGCGTCAAGGAAGTGAGCCCTACCGTTCTCGCCAATGCGCGCATGCTTGGAATGAACGAGCGACAACTGACGCGGCACGTCTACTGGCCGTCAGCGCTGTCGTGGATGTTTTCCTCGCTGCACACGTCCGTCGGCTTTGCCGTGATCGGCGCCGTCGTCGGCGAATATCTCGGTTCTGCCGCAGGCCTCGGCTACCTGATCCAGCAGGCCGAAGGCGTTTTTGACGTGGCCGGCGTATTTGCCGGCATGTTCGTGCTGGCTGCGTTCGTGATCGTGATCGATATGGTCGTCACCGTGGTCGAAAATCGGCTGTTGGTCTGGCGCCCGCTTGCAGCAGACGCGAGGCCTTAAGCCGCGCGGTCTGACGGCTTCTCAGGGCGCACGGGCTCCGCTATCTTTTTGCTCAACGAAAGCAAGGGAGGAAGAGATTATGAGAACGCTCATTCGGCGCGTCGTCTCATCGGCTGCCGCTTTGGCCATGATGTCCGGCGTTGCGCTTGCCCAATCCAAGGTGACGCTGGCGATCGGCGGCGCCGGTTGCTTGTGCTATTTGCCCACCGTGCTCGCCAAGCAGCTTGGCGAATACGACAAAGCCGGGATCAAGGTCGATATGGTGCTGCTGAAGGGCGGTTCTGAGGCGCTCAAGGCGGTCATCGGCGGCAGCGCCGACGTGGTGTCCGGCTACTTCGATCACTGCGTCGAGCTCGCACCCAAGAAGCAGAACCTGCAGTCCTTTGTGATCTACGATCGTTTCCCCGGTTTTGCCCTCGTCGTTTCGCCCAAGCACAACGATACGGTGAAATCGGTAAAAGACCTCGCCGGCAAAAAGGTCGGTGTCAGCGCGCCCGGCTCCTCCACCGACTTCTTCCTCAAGTACATCCTGGGCAAGAACGGCGTCGATCCGAAGTCAGTCGGCGTCATTGGCGTCGGCCTTGGCGGTTCTGCCGTCGCGGCGATGGAGCAGGGAACGATCGACGCCGCGATCATGCTCGATCCCGCGGTCACGATCCTCGCCGGCAAGTACAAGGACCTCAAGATCCTGAGCGACACCCGCAGCCAGAAGGACACGCTTGCCGTATTCGGTGGCGAATATCCGGGCGGTGCGCTTTATACGAAGGCCGATTGGATCGTTTCGCATCCGAAGGAAACGCAGGCGCTGACCAATGCCATCCTCGCCACGCTCAAGTGGATCCATTCGCACACGGCGGAAGAGATCGTAGCGAAGATGCCGAAAGAAATGGTCGGCAAGGACCCCTCGCTGTACCTCGCTGCGCTCAAGAACACGATGCCGATGTACTCCGAGACCGGCTTGATGGATCCGAAGGGTGCGAAAGCCGTGCTCGATGTCTTCGCCAAGTCGTCGGCGGAAATCGCCAAAGCCAACGTCGACGTGTCGAAGACTTACACCAACAAATTCGTCGAGGCGGCGAGCAAGAAGTAAGACCAGCGGCGCCTCCTCACGCAAAAGGTGTCATGCCCGCGAAAGCGGGGCATCCAGTACCCTTAATGGCTCATTTGATGTTTACTGGATCGCCCGCTTTCGCGGGCGATGACATTTGTAGTCGCATGAACATCCTCTCGGTCCAGTCCCACGTCGTTTATGGCCATGTCGGGAATTGCGCGGCCGTCTTTCCGCTGCGGCGGATCGGCATTGAGGTGTGGCCGATCAATACCGTGCAATTTTCCAATCACACCGGCTACGGCGAGTGGAAAGGCGCGAGCCTCGATCCGACTACAATCCGCGATCTCGTAACAGGTCTCGAAAGCCGCGGCGTGCTGGGCGAGTGCGACGGCGTCTTGTCGGGATATATCGGCTCTGCCGAAATTGGCGCCGCCATTCTCGGTGCCGTCGATACGGTCAAGCGGGCCAATGCGGCGGCGCGATATTGTTGCGATCCGGTCATCGGCGATGCCGGACGCAGCAGCTTTGTGAAACCCGGTGTTGCCGCGTTCATCAAAAGCAGCCTCGTTCCAGCTGCCGATGTCCTCACGCCCAATCAGTTCGAGCTTGACTATCTGAGCGGTCACGAATCGAAAACGTTGGCACAGACTGTCAGCGCCATCGACTCGTTACACATGCAAGGGCCGCGCGCCGTCTTGGTCACGTCACTGCATGTCGATCAAACACCGGAGGATTGCATCGATGTCGTTGCCTCCGATCCAACCGGGCTTTACCGCGTGCGCACACCGCGGCTTGAGATGGTGGCGAACGGTGCAGGCGATTTGATCGCCGGCTTGTTTTTTGCCCGCTACCTGCGTAACGGCCGGATCGACGAGGCATTGTCTCTGGCCACGTCGGCCGTATTCTGCGTATTGGCAAAAACGGTGGAGGCGGGCGCAGCCGAGATGCAGCTCGTCGCGGCGCAGGATGAATTCGCAAATCCCAGCCGCGTCTTCGAAGCGTCCCCGCTCGGCTCATGATGATCGCCGAACCACGGATCGTTCGCAGCAATCGGCTGGAGCTTACCGTCTCACCCACGCGGTGGGAATTCGCCGAAGAGCGCAAACAGGAAATCGCGGATCGTTTTGCCCAGATGCAGCGGCAAAAGCCAGCGCTCTGGAATGGGCGCGTGCTGATGCTGCATCGGCACGAACACACGGGCGATATTTTTCGCGGCGCCTTTTTTGAAACCGACTACGCCAGCTTTCGCACGTGGCATCAGCTCGGATGTCCCGGCGCGCCAATCTACGACTGCTTTGGCGCGGCCGCGCTCCTGTCCGCCGACGATGCTTTCATTCTCGGGATCATGGGTGAGCGCACGGCAAATGCAGGCCGGATTTATTTTCCGTGTGGCACCCCCGATCCGAGCGACATCGTTGACGGCCGTCTCAATTTTGATTTCAGCGTCGGGCGCGAACTCAAAGAAGAAACGGGACTCGACATTTCTGAACTGCGTGCAGAGCCGGGCTGGACGACGGTGATTGCCAGCCCATTCATTGCCCAGATCAAGGTGTTGCGTGTTGCCGAATCCGCGGCGCGTTTGCAGACGCGCATTGGCGAATTTCTCAAGCGCCAGGCATCGCCCGAGCTGGTGGGCACGGCTGTCGTCAAAAACACCGCGGATCTCAGTCCGGCGATGCCCGAATTTGTCACCGCGTTCCTCAAGTATCGCTGGTCGGACAGGCCTTGACGGGCGGCGGCTCTTGCTTCGCAGCGCACCAATCGGCTACAAAAGTGCCCGGCCACGTTTAACGCGGGATTAAGCATCTTCCGCGACCCTGACAGCCGAAGACGAGGGATTTGCAGGCAAATGTCCACGCGCCGGAACATTCGCGCGAACGGACGGGCGGCCGGAACGGCCAGGCCCGCTGCCACCCTCATTCTGGGCACGCTCCTTCTCCTTATCCGCCCCTGAGGGCCGGCTGGGCATGTGCGCCTGGGCACTCGGGGGATACGGAAGAGCAACCCCTTAAGAGCGCCCTTCAGCGGCGCATTCGACGAGAAGGATCAGTTCGATGGCCACCCAGACTCAGTCCGAAAAGGACCGCGTCGTCATCTTCGACACCACCTTGCGCGACGGCGAGCAGTGCCCCGGCGCGACGATGACCCATGAAGAGAAGCTCGAGGTCGCCGAGCTGCTCGACGACATGGGGGTCGACATCATCGAGGCAGGTTTTCCGATTGCGTCCGAAGGCGACTTCGCCGCCGTCCAGGAGATCGCCAAGCGTTCCAAGAATGCCGTGATTTGCGGCCTCTCGCGCGCTGCGCCCAAAGACATCGATCGCTGCGCCGAGGCGATCAAGCCGGCCAAGCGGCACCGCATCCACACGTTCCTGTCCACGTCGCCCGTGCACATGAAATACAAGCTCCAGAAGGAGCCGCACGAAGTCTACGAAATGGTGATCGCGCAGGTAACGCGTGCGCGCAACCACACCGACGACGTGGAGTGGTCGAGCGAGGACGGCACGCGTACCGAATTCGATTTCCTCTGCCGTTGTGTGGAAGCGGCGATCAACGCGGGCGCTACGACGATCAACATTCCCGACACGGTCGGCTACTCGACGCCGGAGGAATATTTCAACCTCTTCAGAATGGTGCGCGAGCGCGTACCTAACTCCGACAAGGCGCGGTTTTCAACGCATTGCCATAACGACCTCGGCATGGCGGTGGCGAACTCGCTCTCGGGCGTCATGGCCGGCGCGCGGCAGATCGAATGCACGATCAACGGCATCGGCGAGCGGGCGGGGAACGCGGCGCTTGAAGAAATCGTGATGGCGATCCGGACGCGCAACGACAAGTTTCCGTTCGTGACCGGCATCGATGCCACCATGCTCACGCGCGCATCGAAGCTTGTCTCGGCGGCGACTTCGTTCCCGGTGCAGTACAACAAGGCGATCGTCGGCCGTAACGCGTTCGCGCACGAGAGCGGAATTCATCAGGACGGGATGCTCAAGAATGCGCAGACCTACGAGATCATGACGCCGGAGTCGGTCGGCGTGAAACAAACGTCGCTCGTCATGGGCAAGCATTCCGGCCGCCACGCTTTCATTCACAAGCTGGAAGAGCTTGGCTATCAGCTGGCCGGTAATCAGCTTGAAGATGCTTTCGTGCGCTTCAAGGCGTTGGCCGACCGGAAGAAGCAGATCTATGACGAGGACATCGAGGCGCTGGTCGATGAGGAGATCGCCACAGCGCACGATCGCGTCAAGATCGTCTCCTTGACCGTGATCGCCGGCACCATGGGTCCGCAGACCGCGACCCTCACGCTCGATATCGATGGCAAGCACGTCACGACGCAATCGACGGGCAACGGTCCTGTGGATGCGATTTTCAACGCGATCCGTGCTCTGGTGCCGCACGAGGCGAAGCTCGAACTCTATCAGGTGCATGCCGTGACCGAAGGTACCGACGCGCAGGCCGAGGTTTCCGTGCGCTTGTCGCAGGATGGGCGCTCGTTCACTTCGCGTGGCGCCGATCCCGACACGTTGGTTGCGTCCGCGAAGGCCTATCTCGCGGCGTTGAACAAGCTCACGAGCCGTCGCGGCAAGACTCCCGTGATCGAGCGGCGAATCCATTCGACCGACGCCGGCTGAGATCCACCAGGTGAACGTGCTTCCGAAACGGTGAGGCACGTTCACCTCCATCGCGTTTGGTTCCGCAGAAATAGAGAAAATCACACTTCGCCCGCAATTTGTTCTTTATCGCGGCTGAATTGACCCTTACTCGCACTCTTCGACTGAACGAACGCGGGGACTTTCCAAATGAGGTTGGCGATGGTTGCCGCCGCTGCTGCGGTGCTCGTTATTTTTGTATCAGCGGCCGGGAGCGCGCATGCAGCAGGATATACGGCGGGGCAGGGCGCCGGCTTTGCGGAAATCGATATTCCCCGGATCAAGCGTGTATTAAATCTAACGCCGGCGCAGCAGGTCTACTGGCCCGCGGTCGAAGCCACGCTCCGCGACGTCGCGCGCCGGCAGGCTCAAGGGCAGCCTGGCGGTCTTGTCCATCGGGTCAGCCGGAAGATCGTGTCGATCGTTCTCAACACTACAGCAATACAGCGGCTGGCAACCGCCGCGCGCCCGCTGATCGTCGCTCTTAACGACGACCAGCGGCGCCACGCGCGCGCCCTTGCGCAAGAAATGGGGCTCGGTCCGGTCGTCAGCGCGCTCTACTGAGCCGCGATACAGCCCGTCGACGTGGCGATAGCGTAAATTCGGCTTCCGGCGCGCTGCCTACCCCACGGCGCCTTTTTAGCCGCAGGGCGCAAAACCTTTGGCCCATTGACACTTCTTCCGCTCATTGCAACTGTTCCGCCCGAAAGGTTCGGTGGGGGCAGTCTAGGGAGAAAAGAATGAAAAAAGGCCTTTATTTGCTGGCGGTGGCAGCGCTTCTCGCGGCCGGCCCAGCGTTCGCGGAAGATACGATCACGATCGGGTTCACTGCTTCGCAGACCGGTAAGCTGAACAACGACTCGACATCGCAATTACGGGGTTTTGAGCTGTGGCGCGATGACGTTAACGCCAAGGGCGGCATCAAAGTTGGCGGCAAAAGCTACAAGGTCAAGTTCGTCAGCTACGACGACGAGTCTCAGGGTACCCGGGTCCAGCAGCTTTACACGCGACTAATCACGCAGGACAAAGCGCAGTTCCTGTTTAGCCCCTATTCGTCGGGCCTCGTTGCAACCGCCGCAATCATTTCCGAGCAGTACGGCAAGGTGATGATGAGCATCGGCGGCGCCGAGGAGAAGACCTACAAGCTCGGCAACAAGTACCTGTTCCAGACCTATACCGGCGCCAGCCAATATCTTGCGGGCGCACTTGATGTTCTCAAGCACAAAAATCCAAAGGCGAAGATTGCCTTTGTCTACGAAGACGACCCCTTCTCGAAAGCAGTCGCGCAGGCGACGCGCGAACTCGCAAAAAAGGATGGGTTCACGGTCGCGCTTGAGGAGTCGTACAGCAGCTCAACCACCGACTTCGGTCCGATCATCAACAAGGTTATTTCGTCCGGCGCAGATGCACTGCTTGGCGGCGGCCATTACGCAGATGGCTCGACGCTTGCCCGCCAACTGCACGATCAGAAGGCCAAGCTCAAATGGGTGACGCTGCTGGTTGCACCTGATAGTCCGAATTTTGCCAAGCTCGGCGACTCGGCGGTCGGCATCTCCGTTCCTTCGCAGTGGGAACCGCAGGTGACCTACAAGCCCGACTTTGGCCCGACGCCGGCCGAATTCACCAAAGAGTTCACCGCGAAATACAAGATCGCGCCCGGCTATCATGCAGCCGGCGGCTATTCTGGCGCGATGATCTTGCAGCATGCGATCGAAAAAGCGGGTTCGATCGATCCAAAGAAGGTCGCGGCGGAATTGAACAAGACCGACGTGACGACGTTCTTCGGAAAATGCAAGTTCTCGACCGATCCCAAGAGCCATGGCCTCCAGACCGGCCACACGATGGTGCTGGCGCAGTGGCAAATGAAGAACGGCAAGCTGGTCAAAGAAGTCATCTGGCCGGATAATGCCAAAAGCGCGGATGTGATGTACTGATTGACACCGGGCGGACTGTTAAAGCGGTCCGCCCGATCCTTTCTGGCAACACCAATGATCGGAATTCTTGCATCCGTCATAGACGGCGTGCTCGTCGGCGCTGTCTATGGCCTTGCCGCGATGGGCCTGACGCTCATTTGGGGCGTGATGAACGTCATCAATCTTTCCCACGGCGCGATCATCGTGCTGGGAATGTTCGTCGTTTATTTCCTGACCGGCGCCACCGGCGTCAGCGCTTATTTCGGCATACCGCTCGTGCTCGTTGTCGGCTTCCTGGCCGGCATCATTATCTATTGGGTATCGGTCAATCGCGTTATCGGCCGCCCAATCTTGATGAGCCTGCTTGCGACTTTCGCGCTCAACATGATCATCATCGGCCTAGGAACGGCGGCGTGGACGACCAGCCCTTACAACGTCCCCGTATCGCTGCCCGGCATCACGATCGAGAACTATACGTTCACCGGCACTCACATCATGGCCGCCGTCATCGCCAGCGTTGTGGCCGGGGTGCTTTATCTTTTTTTGCACTTCACGCGGCCGGGCAAGGCGATCCGGGCCGTGGCGAGCAATCGTGATGCTGCCGAACTCAACGGCATTCCGACCCGGCAAGTCCTTGCGATGGCCTTCGGTCTTGGCGTCGCGCTCGCTTGCGTATCGGGCGCACTGATTGCGACATTGTTTCCGTTCACCGTGCTGTCCGGCGGGGCCTACCAGCTCAAGAGCTTTGTCGTGACGGTGCTTGGCGGGCTCGGAAATCCGGCCGGCGCACTGCTCGGGGGTATTGCTCTTGGCATGGTCGAAGGGCTTGCGACGCCGTTTACGCCGGTAAGCTGGACGCCGATTATCGAGTTCGGCTTATTCGTGCTGGTCCTGATCGCATTTCCGCGCGGCGTCTTCGCGTTTACGAAAGCGTGATCGGCCGTGTCCGGTTCAGTCTCGCAGGACGTTGCAAAGGCCGGCACATACAAGCCGCACCGCAGCCTGACGGATGAAATTTCCCGGCACGTGCGGGAGCCTTTTCCGTGGCTGATCGTAATTTTCACGGTCGCGGTGGCGCTTGCGCCCGTCGTGATGGACGACGTGAGCATGCGCGAAAGTCTGCTGCTTGCGGCTGTCTATGTGATCCTCGCCAGCAACCTCAACCTGATGATCGGATACGCCGGTTACGTGAATTTCGGCAATATCGTCTTCTTCGGCCTCGGCGGCTACATCGGCGTTTATCTCGCAACGAGCTGGCACGTGAACCTCGTGCTTGCCGCCTTGGTCGGCGGCATCGGCGTTAGCGCGCTGGCCTATCTGTTCGGGCGCGGCATCTTGGGATTGCGCGGTGCGTTCTTCGCTCTCGCGACCATCGGCGTCAACGAAGCGATCCATGCTTTCGTTACGAATTTCGAGCCATGGGGTGGCGCGACCGGCATTTATCTGTCGATGGATGCTTATGAGCCGCTGGGCGGGCCGATGAACGGTCTCTGGATTTGTTATTTCCTGATCGTCGTCGTTATGGGGCTTTCATTGCTGCTCAGCTACGGGGTTAAAACTTCAAAGTTCGGCCTCGGCATCCTCGCGATCGGGCAGAACGAAGATGCGGCCGCGGTCCTCGGCGTACCGACGCCGCGGTACAAAGCGATCATCTACGCCATTTCGGGATTCTTTCCCGCGGTCGCCGGAGGGCTTTATTTCTTCAAGAGCGGCATCATCGAGCCAAATGGCGCGTTCGATCTGACGACGTCGATCGAGGCCATTGTCATGATCATGCTCGGCGGCGCGGGCACGGTGACGGGGCCGGTCATCGGCGCGTTTCTTTATGAAGAGCTGCGCGGCTTCCTGCTCTTCTCCGAGACATTCTCGCACTTGCAGCTCGTGCTCGCGGGCGTGCTGTTGCTCATCATCGTGCTGTTCGTACCGGGCGGACTGCTGGGCTGGCTGCGCGCGCGCCTGCCGTGGCTCAGGAAATGGCTGCAATGAGCGCGCTCCTGCAGGCCGTCAATCTAAACAGGCGTTTCGGGGGAGTGCAGGCCGTAGCCGAGCTTTCCTTCAACGTCAATCAAGGCGAAATCCTCGGACTGATCGGGCCGAATGGGGCCGGCAAATCTACCGTCTTCAATTTGCTCAACGGCGTAATCGCGCCCGACAGCGGGCAAATCATCTTCGATGGCACCGACATTACCGGCTTGCCGCCTTACACCGTTGCGCGCCACGGTCTCGCGCGCGCCCATCAGATCATGCAGCCGTTGCTCGGCTTGAGTGTTCTGGAAAATTGCATGGTCGGCGCCTGCTTCGGGCGCGAAAACATGAATCTTGCCGATGCGCGCGAAGCGGCGCGCGAAGTCGCGCAATCGGTGGGACTGGGCGACCGCGTCGACGCGCTTGCCGGTTCGCTGACTACCGCCGGCAAGAAGCGGCTGGAAATGGCGCGCGCGCTGTCGGCGCATCCCAAGCTTCTTTTGCTTGACGAGGTGCTCGCGGGTCTTAACCCGACCGAAATCGAGCACATGATCGAAACGATCCGCGGCATCCGCAAGAGCGGCATCACCATTCTGATGATCGAGCATGTGATGCGCGCGATTATGAGCCTGTCGGACCGTATCGTCGTCATCAATCTCGGTAAGCGGCTAGCGGAGGGAACGCCGCGCGAGATCGCGGAAAACCCCGAGGTCATCAAGGCTTATCTCGGCGATTCCAAGTTGCTCGCAACGGCCGAGGAGAGCGTGTCGTGACGGAGGCGGCGAACGGCTCCTTGCTTCTCGATGTCGAAAAGCTCGAGGCCGGATACGACGACGTGCAGATCCTTTGGGGCATTTCGCTCAAGGTGAAAGCCGGCACGATGACGACGTTGGTCGGCGCCAACGGGGCCGGCAAGACGACAACCTTGCGCGCAATCACCGGCGCGATCCGTCCGATGGGCGGAAGCGTGAAGTTCGGCGGCGAAGACGTCACGCGGCTGTCCACGCACGCCAAGGCCGCGCGCGGCCTTGTGCTGGTCCCGGAAGGACGCCAACTCTACGCCGACATGACTGTCGAAGAAAATCTCGAGATGGGCGCCTATGCCGTCCGCGCACGCAAGCGTTACGCCCGGAACCTCGACAAGGTTTACGCGCTGTTCCCGCGCCTGAAAGAGCGGCGGCGGCAGCGCGCCGGCACGTTTTCCGGCGGCGAGCAGCAGATGCTGGCGATCGCCCGCGGGTTGATGTCCGATCCCAAAATTCTGATCATCGACGAGCTTTCGCTCGGACTAGCGCCTGTCGTGGTGCAGCAGCTTATCGTCACGTTGAAGGCGCTGCGCGAAGAGGGCACAACCATTCTCCTCGTCGAGCAGAATGTGCATCTCGCGCTGGCGCTGAGCGATTACACCTATGTGATTGCCGAGGGACATTCGTTCACCGAAGGTCCCTCAAGCGAAGTCGCCGCGAAGCCGGAAGTGCGTCAGGCCTATCTCGGGCTTTAAGATTACGTTCAACCGGATTTTTGTTTTCTTTATTTCCTGTTTAGATTTGCGCGCTTTACGTCAAAAAACATAAATGAACGGCGATACATCTACATTGCACGCAATTAATCTCTGACAAAACTTTAACTTGCCCGCAGCGCGGCAAGCGTCACAATTCAAATCATCTGAAATGCCATTGGAGGTGGCCATGTTGAAGTCGATACTTGCCGGAACGACGGCGTTGGCAATCGCCGGTGCAACGCTTGCTTATGCGGCACAGCCCGGCCGCCAGCACGATCATATGAATCGCTGGCGGCCCACGGCGGCCGATATCACCGCGTTCGGCGATGCGCGCATCGCCGCGCTTCACGCCGGACTGAAACTGACTCCCGATCAGGAAAAGAATTGGCCGGCGGTCGAGAGTGCGCTGCGCGATCTGGCCAAGCAACGTTCGGAACGCGTTGCTGCGCGCGCCAGCGCCGACAAGCCGAAAGGTCCGATCGAACGTCTCGCCCGCCGCGCCACCGCGATGAGCGAACGCGGAACCGCGCTGAAGAAAGTGGCCGATGCCGCCGAGCCTTTGTATCAAACGCTCGACGAGGGTCAGAAGCATCGCTTCATGATTCTTGCACGCCTTGGCGGTCATCGCTTTGGCCAGTGGCGTCATCATCGTGGCCATGACGGATTCAGGCATCAGGGTCCGCGCGGACCGGAGCGCGGCCCGCAACCGCAATAACGGAAGCGGGCGGGCGGCCAACGTGGTTACTCCCTGACACGCGCCGCCGCCTTGAGCCGCCGGGTTCGCCCGGCGGCTTTTCGTTTGTTTACTTCGGTTTAGGTAGTCACGCGCCGCTGGACAGGCCGGATATGCTTTGCTAAACGAGCCGCGCCGTTGTTGGGGCGCGCGCTCCATTGTGGCAATCGGGCGCATAGCTCAGTTGGTAGAGCAGCTGACTCTTAATCAGCGGGTCCAAGGTTCGAGTCCTTGTGCGCCCACCACCCAGTCTCAACAGCTTAGGTCGACTGTAGCCCGAACAAGCCGGGCGCAGTTTCCCTATTCCAGAATTGTCGCCTCTCACTCACAATCTATTCTCCTGGCAGCCGGAGACAACGTGTCGATTTCAAACAGACGGTTTCCGGATTGGTCGCGATCGCCGCCCGCCGTGCGGACGAAAATCGCCGACAACGCCGTGGGACTCGCGCGGCAGCTTGAGCCGCGGCTGCACGCCTTCGTAACCGTCGAAAGCGCGTCATCTCCGCCATCGCGAGATGGCGCTGTTGCCGGAATACCTTACGCCGCAAAGGATATGTTCGCTGCGCCGGATCATCGGCCGGCCGGCGGCCTGCCGCCTTCCGCCGGTTTTACGATAGACGGATACGCGGAGGTTTTACGGAGGCTCGACGACGCAGGCGCCTTCCGCGTCGGCTTTACGGCCATGACCGAGCTTGCCTACGAACCATCCGGTTACAACGCCGTCGTTCCTTACGCGCGCAATCCCTGGAATCCGGATTTCATCCCCGGCGGGTCATCATCGGGCTCCGCGGTTGCGGTCGCAAGCGGGTCGGTCGTGCTCGCTCTGGGCTCCGATACCGGCGGTTCGATCCGCATTCCCGCGCATTGCTGCGGCGTGACGGGCTGGAAGCCGACGTGGGGCTCCGTCAGCGTCGCGGGCGCGCTGCCGCTTGTGCCGTTTCTCGACACGGTCGGGTTGCTCGTGCGGAGCGCCTCCGAGCTTGCACCTGCAGCAGCGGTGCTGTCGCCGGTTGCGCAGCCGCGCGTTCCGGTCGAGCGCATCGTCGTTTTGCGGGACGCCGTGGAGCGCGCCGAGCCGTCGGTCGGACGCGCGTGCAAGGACGGTATCGACGCGATTGAAGCGCTCGGCACGATGATCTCGGATATGAATGGCCTGCGCGCCGTCGAAGCGATCGATCGCCACGCACTGAACGTGATGCAAGGCGAAGCGGTGCGGACACATGCCGGGCGTCTCGACGATCCCGCCATCCATCCGATTTTGCGCACACGGCTCGTCAAGGGCCTTGCTGTCGACGATGCGGCATTGTCCGCAAGCCGTTCCGCGCGCGCGCGACTCGTGGCGGAGTTCGAGGAAACCGTTTTTGGCAAAGCGGATGCCGCCCTGTTGCCGGTAATGCCGTTGCGCACGCC